>CALATR010000433.1 GCA_937891875.1 uncultured Pseudomonadota bacterium
GGCTACGCGAAGATGCGGCCTCCGGAGGACGCCGGAGACCGGGCCTGGGCGAAGGTACTGGACGTGCCGTCGGATCGCACGGAAGTGAAGGTCTTCGGAGCAGTTCCATCGGATCTCGCCGATCCGGAGCCGGGCACGACCGCAGCCGATCAGTTCCCCGGCGCGGTCCGCGAGGTCGCCCCCTTCCTCGATCCCGAGACCGTGTTCTACGAGGTCACCGCCACCCGACCGGGCGCCGCCGCGGGCTCCAGGTTCCACCTGTTCTTCTTCGGCGACGGCAGCTGGCACATGCTCGGCCCGGTGTGGCGCGTGCTCCGCTGATCCGAGAGGGTCCTGCCCGGATCCTACGCAGCCCCCGCAGGGGATGACGATCGCCCGGATCGACATTACGATTGAACGCGTTCTACGCCAATCCTCGGCGAATTTTGGAGCACGTTATGAAGACCAGGAAGCCCACGGTCCTCGGAGGACCCGGGGACAAGTCGTCGTCCGCGAGTACCGACACGGACACGCTCTCCGCGTTGGACTCGAATGCAGACGCCATGGCATCGCTCGACGGCGGTGGCGAGAAGGACACCTCGACCGAGGAAGAGGGCGGTCTCTCCGTCCTCGATGCGGCGGAGCAGTCGCTGTCCCTGCCTCCCGGCGGCGGAGATCCCCCCGGCGGTGGCGGCGGTGACGACGCCCCATCCACGGACGGCAAGGACAGCTCCGAGGAGGGCGGCGACAAGGAGGAGGGTGACGGCGAGGCCAAGGCCAGCGGCGACGGCTCCGGCGATCAGGAGACGAAGACCGAGGGCGAGGAGGTCAGCGAGGAGAACGCCGAGGCCGTCGGCGGCGGGGAGGGTTCGGACCAGTCCGTCGAGGAGGAGGACGGCGAGGAAGGCAAGGAAGAAGGCGAAGATCAGGCCGTCGAAGGTGGCGGTGCCGGCGGGGGGGACGGCGATGTCGGCCTCACCGAGACCGCGCCGCCCGACCTGGTCGCCGTGCCCGAGATCCCCGAGCCCGAGCTGCCGACCTTTGCGGCGCCGAGCCTCGACGATCAGGCGCTGGAGGCCTTCTCCGAGCAGAACGGGGGCACCACGCCCGGCGATCACGCCTCGATGATCAACGGTCGCATGGGCGAGCTGCACACGACCGCCACCGGGTACAAGGGCGCGCTGATCACCAGCCGGGACGAGCACCTGGGCGCTGCCGAGACCGCCCGCGTCACCGCCGAGGGTGCCGTGCAGACCGCGGTGGATACCGGCCGGGGCCGGGTGAAGGGCGTCTTCGACACCGCCGGCACCGACGCCGTGGCCGCCGCGAACACTGGCATCGGCCTGGTCGAGAAGTCCGCGGAGGCCGGGGTCGGCCAGATCGACACGGTCGCCGAGGGGCGCAAGGGCGAGGTGAAGACGACGTTCGACGGGGCGAAGACCAACGTCGACACGACCCGGCAGGGCGGCGCGAAGGAGTACCAGGGCATCCTCGAGCAGAGCAGCAAGGGCCTCGAGGAGCAGGCGAAGACCGTCAAGGACGACGCCAAGAAGCAGGGTGACGCCAAGGCCAAGGAGCACGAGTCCGCCGCCAAGGGCAAGAAGGGCGTCGACTCCCTGCACGAGGAGTCCAAGGCGGAGGTGGCGAAGGACGTCGCGACCGGCGCGGGCAACGCTGTTGACATGCGGGTCAAGGTCCGCACCCACGACCTCCAGGGTCGCGCCGAGGCGACCGCCAGCACCGCGGTCGAGGTGGAGACCGAGTCGCTGTCGACGGAGCTGGACGCGAAGAAGACCACGGCGGACGCCAACATCGAGGCGGGCCGGGTCACCTCGCAGGGCAAGCTGACCGCGATGAAGGACGGGGCGATCGGCAGCCTGGAGTCCGCCCGCGACACCTCGGTCGACAAGGCGACCGCGGAGAACGAGCGCGCCCAGGCAAGGCTCGACGCCGCCGAGCAGACCCTGCGCGACGACGCCGAGAAGATGGCGCTGGAGATGCAGAACAGCATCGAGGTGAAGGCCGCCACCGACGCCGCCACCTACGCCGACGTCACCCGCCTGCTGGGCGAGGACGTCGCGAGCTGGGAGGGCCCGGTCCGCTTCGAGGACGTGCAGGGCACCCTCGAGTCGGCGACCGAGTCGTTGACCAGCAGCCACGGCGTGCACCTCGAGGAGCTCGCCTCCCTGGCGGAAGGAGCGATCGGCACCTACGAGGACGGGATCGACCGCAAGATCGACACCTTCGACGGGGCGGTCGAGACGCAGGAGACCGAGGCACGGGCCTGGGCGGAGGCGCTGGTTGCGGAGGTCAACAAGACCTCGACCGACTTCGACCTCGACATCCAGAGCATGACCAAGGCCTTCGACACCACCCTGGGCGAGCAGATCGCCCCGGTGGCTCCGGCGGCGAAAGCCTTGGAGGAAGGCGCGGTCGCGGCCGTCGAGAAGTACAAGGAGCTGGTGCAGGGCGCCTTCGACACGGTCAAGGAGGAGCTCGTCCAGGTGGCCGCGGAAGAGCTGGCCAAGATCCCCCAGCAGATCGAGGAGAAGGCGCAGGAGAAGACCAACTCCAAGCGCATCAACATCGTCAGCAACGACATCCCGAGCATCTTCTCGGCGATGGACGGCATGGGCACCGACGAGAACGGCATCTTCTCGGTCCTGCGCAAGATGTCCTACGGCCAGATCGAGGCGCTCGAGAGCCTGTGGAACAAGTACAAGAAGCACAGCCTGCGCTGGTACTTCGACGATGAGATGAGCGGCGACGACCTCGCCACCGGCCTCGCCTACCTCAACCACAACCGCGCCAAGGCGCTCAAGCTCGAGCTCGAGAGCAGCACCGGCTTCTGGAACGACGACGAGGCCCGCATCGAGGAGGTCATGAAGTCGGCGTCGGCGGAGGAGATGGAGACGCTGACGACCCAGTACGCGTCGACCATCGAGGAGACCAAGGGTGCGCTCGGCGGCGCGGACCTCGACTCCTTCAACGCGCTCGCCGACACCACCCTGTCCCGCGACGAGGCCAAGTCCAAGTCCGACGCCATCCGCCTGCACGAGGCGATGGACGGCATGGGCACGGACGAGGAGAAGGTGAAGCAGCTGCTCGAGGCGGCCAAGACCCCCGAGGAGCGGGAGCGCCTCAAGAAGTTCTACGGCGAATATGCCGGTTCGAAGGGCGAGAAGATGGACCTCGATGCGCGCATCGAGTACGAGTTCACCGGCGCCTTCGAGGACGATGCCGACTACAACCTGGTCAAGGCGCTGGCCAAGGACGAGCGCAGCGACGCCGAGGTCGCGGCGGCCAAGGTCTACGCCGCGGGCGACGGGGCCGGCACCGACGAGAAGGCCATGTTCGACGCGCTCAAGTCGGACGTGGGCAAGTGGGACACCGAGATGGCGTCCCTGACGACGGCCCTGCAGGACCCCTCCGTCCAGGGCGACGCCCGGGTCGAGATGGAGATCAAGCTCGCCGAGCTGCAGAAGAAGAAGTCGGACCACTTCACGACGCTCGATTCGTCCATGAAGAAGTTCACCGGCGACAACGACATGACGATGGACGCGTACCTGAAGTCCGAGCTGGACGCGGGCCTCGAGCTGAAGATCGCCCAGGACGCCAAGGACAAGGGCAAGTCCAACCCGGCCGACCTCATCGAGTACTCGACCCGGGGCATGGGCACCGACGAGGAGATGTTCAAGAAGGCCCTGCAGGACGACCAGGGCAACCCGCTGTCCAAGGAGGAGGTCGCCAAGATCGACGCGGACCTCAAGGACCGCGGCATGGGCGGCATCAGCACGGTCGCCGAGGACGAGCTGGGCGGTCGCGACGCCCACGACGTGGCCAAGCTGGAGCTGGGCAAGCCCGAGAACGCCGACGACCTCAAGAAGCTCGTCGACATGGACTACGAGTTCGAGAACTCCGGGCTCATGGGCCGCGGCCTGATGTGGACCAAGCAGCAGCTGGGCATGTCGACCGCGATGGAGGAGATGGACTACGCAAAGGAGCAGTTCGACGCCGAATACTCGGACATGGTCGAGGCGGGCACGAACGACCTGAAGTTCGAGGAGCTGGCCAAGACCGACAACGAGGCGGCCCAGCTCATCCAGGAGCTCGGCATCACGAGCCAGAAGTCGTCGGAGGCGTACGGCAAGTCGCTGGCCGCCACGGTCGACGCCCTGGTCACCGCCCTCGAGATCATCGGCGGCGTCATCGCCACCATCGCGACCGCGGGTGCGGCTTCCCCGGCGCTCGCCATGCTGATTGCGAACATCGCCATCGGCACGGCGGGCATCGTGCTCAAGAAGGCCGCCATCGGCGACGCGTACGGCTACGACAGCATCGCCCAGGACTTCGTGAAGATGGCCTCGACCGCGGCCCTCGGAGCGGCCCTGTCCAAGGTCGACAAGCTCGGCAAGATCGCCGAGGCGGCCGGCACGAAGGGCACCAAGCTCTTCCAGGACGCGGGCACTAAGGCGGGCACGTTCTTCTCGGGCAAGGCCTGGGAGATGGGCCCGAAGGCGCAGGCCTACCTCAACACGTTCATCAAGTCCGGCACCGAGAACGCGCTCGGCGGCGTGGTCACCGACACGTACAGCGGGCTGTGGAACGAGCAGAACTTCGACAAGGGCGTCGAGAACTGGCTCGGCGGCGCGGCGATGCAGGGCATCGGTGGCGTGCCCCAGAGCTTCGTCACTGGCGGCGCCCAGGGCATGTACGGAAAGTGGTCGGGCGACCGGAAGAAGGACGCGTTCATGGAGCGCGCCGGTCAGAACGGCGCCGACGTGAACGTGGACCCCAAGTACATGACCCACGGCTCGATGACCGCGGACGTGATGTACGGCGCCCGCGACTCCATGGCCAAGTTCGCCATCGGCCACGTCACCACCGCTGGCAACTACGCCGACGCGGGCAAGTTCTGGGAGGGCCTGGCGACGGGCGGTCCCAAGTCCATGCTCACGGGCGCGCTCAACGCGTGGGGCGACCGCAAGGCCTTGCCAGCAAACGTCGCGCGGGACCTCGAGAACGGCAGCATGACCGCGGCGCAGTACGACCTGCTCCACGGTGAGCTCACCGAGGACGAGCGCTATGCCATCGGCTCCCAGCTGCCGCCCTCGCGCCAGCCGGAGAAGATCAAGCTCTTCCTGCAGATGGAGGCCGAGGCCCAGCTCATGGCCGACTCGCCCACCGGTGGCGGGGTCGGCCAGACGAGCGGCGGCGGCGCGCCCGCGTTCGACAAGGAGAAGCTCGCGAGCGCGGACGCGAAGACCATCGGCCTGGCCCTCAACGGCGGGCTGCCCTGGGACGCGGTCAAGGATCGCGAGTGGACCGCGGCCGAGAAGGTCCTGCTCGCGCGCTACGCCGCGGGCACGGGCAAGCTGCCCAAGGACTTCCTCGGTGAGGACATGATCCGCTACATGGCGCTGTCGATGACGGTGGAGGACCAGATCGCCTTCGCCGTGGACGCGGGCTGGGACACCCTGCCCAAGCCGCTTCAGGAGCAGGCCAAGTACGCCATCACCGCGACGGTCCCGTCGGTCACGGTCGAGACGCTCATGCGGTTCAAGGGCCACAAGCTGCCGGATGACCTCAAGGCCGCCGTCGTGGACCGCTTCGGCAGCATGTCCGACGGTGAGCGCATCCAGCTGGGTCAGTCGTTCGGCCTGTCCGACCTCGACCAGCTGCCGCCCGAGGTCAAGAAGGGCGTGCAGGAGGCCATCGGCAAGGCGGTCACCAGCGGAGAGAGCAAGGACCCGAGCCTGATCGTCTCGGCCATGCAGTCTGGCCAGATGCCCACGACCGATGCGGAGCTGGCCAAGCTGGACCTGTCGCCGGAGCAGAAGCTGGCCGTGCTGTCGGGCTTCGGCTTCACGGAAGGCCTGCAGACCACCGCACCCAACTTCGCCAAGGAGGCGCTGGCCGAGGTGACCTCGCTGGGGCCGAAGAACCTGTCCGCGTGGACGAAGAGCTCCTGGGGCGGCCTGGATGAGGACACCCGCCAGACGATGGTCGGCCACATGGACAAGCTGGACCTGAACTACCGGCTGTCGTTCTACGCGACCGTGGACAAGAGCTACATCCCGCAGAACGCGATGGACAACCTCGCGAAGGACCTCAAGGCGTACAAGGTCGGCGCCGCGCTCGGCGGGCGCAGCGACCTGTCGCGGGGCGAGCTGGCCCTGCTCGAGACCTACGTCGACGGCCAGGACACCGCGGTGCCGCAGGTGGGCCAGTGATCGACCCCAAGACCGCTGCCGGCGCAGACCTGCATGTCAGCCGACAAGGCGCTTCAGAGCGGCACTTCCTCGTTCCTGTCGACGCCGACCTGGGCGAGGGCGCGCTGGAGCTGGTGCGCATCGACGGCCACCGCGTGGCGGCCGATCCCAGCCTGGCCGCGGCCTACGAGATCAGCGCCGAGCAGGCCCAGGCCTTCCACGAGCGTGCGGTCGCGGACGCCCACGAGCGGCTCTCGGCGGGACTCGCCGCAGTCACCCAGCTCCTGGGGGCTGCCCGCACCGGCCACGTCGGCCCCCGACCCCAGAGCCTCGACGAAGCGGCGGGCCTGGGCCAGGGAGACGACCTGGACGCGACCCGGCAGCTCCTGGCGGGCCTGCAGCGCGTGGTCCAGCTGGCCCAGACGGACCCGGAGCAGCTTCAGGCGCTCGGGCGCGAGGTCGCGGCGCAGTGGGAGGGCACCGGAGTCGAGGGCGTGGCGGAGAGGTTGCCGCAGGCGCTGCGGGACGGGTTCGAGGGCGACGAGGAGGAGTAGAGCCGCGTCCGTGGGTCTTGGGCGGAGGAGTGGCGGGGCGGTCTCTGGTCGCTGGTCACTGGTCTCTGGGCCCACGGTGGGACCGGTTGCCCAAACACCCTTGGTGCGCGCGTCAGGTCTACGGCGGTGCGGTCGAACCCGGCATCCGGGCGGACACGCCGATGCATCGGGTCACGGTGTAGGAAGTCTCGAAACCAGCGCCAGCCACCCCCGATCGGAGTGGGCCCCAGAGACCAGCGACCAGAGACCGGCTCGCCACTCCCTCGGTCGGAGCAACGGCCTGCACTCTCGCGGCACACCCCCGGGCTGGACGCTCCCGACCATCACCCCTCGTCGCAGACCGCCTCCGCACCCAACCACTCCAGCTCCTCCGTCACGAACTCGCCCGCCACCACCTGGCCGCCGGGAAGCACCGCCTCCACCTCGAAGCGGCAGCGGTCGAAGCCGTCCTCCGAGACGATGACCGCTCCGCTGATCGCCCAGGACTCCTCGACCAGCTCGCCGGCGGTGTTCCAGGTGCGCAGGCGGCCGCAGCCCACCGGCACGCCCTCGCCGGGCGTGCACTCGGGGCCGCCGAGGGTGTGCACGCCGTCCTCGCAGCCGAGGAAGTAGCCGGGCTGGACCCGGAGGAAGAGCTGGGTACCGGCCCGACCCAGCTCGAGCTCGTCGTCCTCGGACAGCGCGCAGGCGAGGGGACCGGTCTGGTCGGTCAAGGACAGGGCCAGGCCGACGTCGTCCATGACCGAGACCGTGGTGAGCTCCGCCCCTTCCGCCGCGCCGCAGCACGGCACCCGGACGGGGTCTCCGCTCTCGATGACGATGCAGCCTGGCAGGGCCAGGAGGATGAGTCCGGTCAGTGCTCGCATGTTCCCTCCGAGTCGTGGCCCACGGACGGATGCGCGTACCGGGTCCTTCGACCGAGGGTGTCATCGGACGTCACGTCGACCGCGGCGTCCCGACGGAGCTCCCGCCTACTTCTTCTTCTTTCCGCCGCCGAACAGCCACTGGAAGAAGACGGCGATGCCGTTGAGCTCCTCCTCCTGCTCGTCCGCTCCCGCGGTGGCCAGCTCGGTCACCTTCTGGCCCGCCTTCTGGGCCATCTCGGCGGCAGACTCGGCCTTGGCCAGCGCCTCCTCGGCCTTCTTGTAGGCGGCGTCCGCGCGGCTCTGGGCGGACTCGGCGGCGGCCATGGCGGCGTCGATCTTCGCCATCACCGGGGAGAGGTCTACCTCGCCGCCGGCAGCGGGCGCGGCAGCAGCGGCATCCTCGGCGGCCTTCTTCGCCGCCTCGGCCTTGGCCTTGGCCTCGTCGGCCGCCTGCTGGGCGGCGGCGGACTCCTGGGCGGCCTCGGCGCTCTCGGCGTCATCGCCCGAGAACTCCGCCTCGAGCGCCTCCTTCTCCATGCGCGAGCTCGCCTTCTTGGAGAAGCGGGAGAACAGCTGAGCGCCGACCCCCTGCATCATGCCCTTGCCGAACTGCACGATGCGGCCGACCGGATCGGCCATGCCCACGAACTGCACGTCGGTCGTGCCGTCGTCCTTCGGCACCACCGTGCCGGTGAGCTCCATCGTCGCCGAGCCCGAGCCGCCGACCTCCTTCCACTTGCCGGAGATCTGCACGCGCTGCGCGGCCTCGTCGACCTCGGTGAGCTGGAGGTCACCCTTGTAGGTCAGACTGACGGTGCCGACCTTGACCTTCATCCGCGCGACGAAGTTGCGGCCGTCGTCGGAGACCGACTCGAGCTTGGCGCCCGGCAGGGCCCCGATGGTGTTCTCGATGTTGAGGAGCCAGTTCCACACGAGCTTGGGCGGTGCCTTGACGCTCATGGTCTCTTCGATGTCGATCGCCACGGGACCTCCAGATGATGGCGTAGCCTAGCGGATGCGCGGCAGCCGTGACGGTGGACCACACCACGGAATGCAGGGCCGGCCTGTGTCCTGCACCACTGGAGCGGGTGTGCGCGTGCTCGGCAGCCCGGCGCGGTCTACGCTTCCATGCACGAGGAGGCCCCATGTCCGACCCCACACCGCTGCCCGAGCTCCCCGATCCGACCGGCCAGCTCGATGCCGCCGCCCGCACCGAGATCGAGGCGGCCGCGTTCCGTACCCTGGTCGCCCACTTCCGCGAGCGCACCGACGTGCAGAACATCGACGTCATGGAGCTCGCCGGCTTCTGCCGCAACTGCCTGTCCCGCTGGTACGGCAACGCCGCCAAGGAGCACGGCGTGGAGCTGACGAAGGCGCAGAGCCGGGAGATCATCTACGGCATGCCCTACGATGTGTGGAAGGAGCGCTACCAGAAGTAGCGAAGTCCGGGCTCAGCAGTCGTTCCAGGTGTCGCCGACGGCGATCCGGCCCCCGGGATGGGAGCGGTAGAGTGCGGTCGAGGAACAGCCCATCTCACCGACGTAGGTGAGGATGGCGTCGTCGATGTCATCGTTGTTGACATCTCCGACCCAGTGCACGACGCAGTGGCGGCCCGGACTGGTCATCAGCTCCTGAGACCCGGCCGTGATCCTGCACTCTGCCCACATGCCGATCACGGGGAGGTAGGGCTCCGCCTCCAGCGTGAGCGCCCCCATGCGCACCCGCTGGCGGCCGCCGCCGAGGTCCTCCGGATCGGACGGCCTCGGATCCGGCCGCCGCTTGCCGACGACGATCCCGGGCACATCGCCGCCGAGGACCGCGTGCGCCGCGCAGGGCAGGCGGTAGCGCCA
>CALATR010000434.1 GCA_937891875.1 uncultured Pseudomonadota bacterium
ATCATCGGACGCAGGTAGGCGAGGCCCGCGTCGAGCGCGTCACCCTGGGCGCCGAGCGCGAGCATCATCGGCGTCGCGAGCAGGTTTCCGAAGATGGCGACCAGGGCGCCGACGACGAGCGTGAGCTGGATGGACTGCTGCAGGATGTGGGCGACCCGGTCGTGTTCCTCGGCGCCGTGGGCCCGGGAGATGAACGCGACCGTGCCGACGGTCAGCCCGATCATCGCGACCATCAGCAGCCAGGAGATCTGGGTCGCGTAGCCGAGGCCGGTCAGCGCATCGTCCGCCTGGGGCGTGCGCCCGACCATGGCCGTGTCCACCGCGAGCGCCAGCACCTGCAGGAGGTTGAGCCCGATGATCGGCCAGGCGAGGCGCAGCACCTTGGTGACGAGCTGCACCCAGGTGCGCTCTTCGATCGGGTCGGGTGGGGTCACCGCTCGCGCCTAGCGCCACCCGGTCGGCCGAGCCCGCAGGGCAACGTGTTGTTTCGTCAACGTCTCGGGGTCAGTCGGCTCGTCCGGCCCGGAGCTTCTCCAGGTCGGCGCGCTTGCGGTCGGCCATCTGCTCGAGCGATGCGCGGCGGTCGGGATCATCTGCCTCGTCCGCCAGCCGCTCCCAGAACGCGAGGCTCGACTGGGCGGACTCGATGTCCGTCAGCTCGCGTGCGCCGATCTCGTCCGCATACCGCTCCCGGTTGAGGTCCCACCGGTAGGTGCTCCGCTTGAACGCCCACTCTGGCCGCTCCGTGTCGGGCTGGCGCAGGTGGTAGCTGAGGTAGCGGACGGCCTGGCCGTCTCGCATGAGGGAGCCGTTGCTGACGCCGTAGCCGCCCTGGCCCATGCGCTCGACCCAGGCCTTGCAGCGGGAGAGGCCGTTGCTGTCGAACCCGCCCACGTCGGTCGAGCGCTCGAACCACACCTGACAAGGGTACTCTTCGCAGTCCACCCACGGGTGCGTCAGCCCGAGCTCCGGGCACGCGGCGACCAGCTCGTCGACTGCGGCGCGGACGCCGTCCGGGGTGTAGGCGGGGTCCAGATCTGCGGGAAAGGTCTCGGGCTCGCCGATGGCTTCGGCCTCCAGCGAGTTGTAGGCCGCGCGCAGCAGGGCGAGCTCGGTCGGGCACGTGGATGCGGGGTCTTCTATGGAGGGGACCGACGCGGACGCCGGGCCACCACCATCGCCATCGACGACATCATGGACGACCACGACCTCCTGTGCGGGTGCGTCGTACGGGCCTCGGAGGACCCAGCCGATCCCGACCCCGGCGATCAGGGTGGCTACGGCGGCCACGACGGCGATCCCGGCGGGGACGCCCTTCACTCTCCCGCTCCGTCCAGCTTCGCGAGCGCGTCCTCGTGGTAGGCGATGGCCGTGTGGAACATGTCGGTGTTCTCGCCGGCGTCTTCAGCCGCGGCGAGGCGGTCCAGCCAGAACGCCAGGTCTCGCTCGTGTCTCTCGCGTGGGGTCAGCTCTCTCGCGCCGGTCTCGTCGAGCAGTCGCTCCTTGTTGGCCTTGTTCCTCGTCTTCAGGCGGAGCTTGTGCTCATCGGTGTACTCGGTGCCGTCCGGTTGGGCGCTCAGGTACAGGTAGGCGAGTGGCTCGCCGTCCCGCATCAGCGAGCCGTTCCCCCAGGGCTGCGGTGGCGTGCCGTAGCGCCGCTCCCAGGCCGGGCAGGGCAGCTCCGAATTGCCGCCGCGCCCGACCTTGCTGACGAACCACGCACTGCACGGAAACTCGTCGCAGTCGATGTGACCGAGCTCCAGATCGGCGAGGTCGGGACACTCGCGCTGCAGGGCGGCGATCGCCTCCCGGAAGCCGGCTGGGGTGTACGCGGAGGGCAGGTTCTCGGGGAAGGGTCGCGGCGGGCCGTACGCCTCGCGCTCGAGGTTGTCGTAGGCGGCGCGGAGCAAGGCGAGCTGGGAAGGGCAGGCATCCGGCGCCGTGGAGGCAATGGGTGAGAATGTCGAGTTGGAATACTCATTATTGGGGAGGTGCCCCGTCGCGGTCGTCCGGTCGTCCGGTTGCGTCGGGCCGTGGGCGATCCAGCCGATCCCGACCCCGGCGATCAGCGCAACCACCGCGCCTCCTGCGATCAACGCGCCTGGAACCTCCACATGCCCTCCCGGGTCGAGCGTAGCACGCGGGCGCCTTCCCGAGGCGGTTACGCCCTGCGCTGGAGGCACCCGCCGTGATCTTCCTCGACTTCCTGCTCGCCCTGCGCGAAGAAGGCGTTCCCGTCGGCCTCGGCGAGTGGCTCGCCTTCCTCCGGGGCCTGCGCCAGGGGCTCGCGCTCGACATCGACGGGCTCTACGGTCTGGGCCGCGCCGTGCTCTGCCGGACCGAGGCCGACTATGACGCCTACGACCTGGCCTTTGCGCGCACATTCGAGGGCATGGTCCTGCCGGACGACGTCAAGGACCAGCTGATGCAGTGGCTGGCAGACGCGTTCGACGGCGAGGAAGGCACCCTCGACCCCAAGCAATATGCCTCGCTCGACGAGCTCATCGCCGACTTCCTCGAGCGCCTGCGCACCCAGACCGAGCGCCACGATCGCGGCAATACCTGGATCGGCACCAGGGGCAGCTCGGCGTTCGGCAACAGCGGCAAGGCGCCCACCGGCATCCGGATCGGCGGCGAGGGCGGCGGAGGGCGAGCCATGCGGGTCGCGGGGGAGCGGCGCTGGCAGAACTACCGCTCGGACCGGACCCTGGACATCCGCGAGCTCCAGGTGGCCCTGCGGATGCTGCGAAGCCTCGCCCGAGAAGGCGCCTTCGAGCTCGACCTGGACGACACCATCGACGCGACGGCCAAGAACGCGGGCGACATCGAGCTCATCGAGCGCCGCACCCGCGAGAACCGCCTGCGGGTGGTCCTGCTGATGGACGCCGGCGGCAGCATGGCGCCCCACGCGGAGAAGGTGGAGAAGCTGTTCAGCGCGATGAAGGCGGTCAAGACGTTCCGCTCGCTCGACGTCTGGTACTTCCACAACTGCCCGTATGGCTCGCTGTACCGCGACTACATGGAGATGGACCGGGTGCCGACCGAGGAGGTGCTCGCCCAGCTGACCCCCAAGCACCGGCTGATCTTCGTCGGCGACGCGAGCATGGCGCCCCCAGAGCTGTTCAGCGCGTGGGGCTGGTCGGGGAGCGACGCGCCGAGCGGGCTCGACTGGCTCAAGCGCTTTCGGCAGGCGTGCCCCGGGGCGGTGTGGCTGAACCCGGATCCGCCGAAGTGGTGGAATCATCCGACGGTCTCGGCGATCGGGAACCTGTTTCCCATGTTCGAGCTGACGGTGGAGGGGCTGGAGGGGGCGGTGCGGAAGCTGCGGCAGGCGAGGGTGGCGTGAAGGGCGCGGCGGGGCGAGTTTCGAGTTTCGAGTTTCGAGTTTCGAGGTCCGCTGGCGATGGGTCGCGTGGGTTCGGGCCGGGGAGTGGCGGGTCGGTCTCCAGTCTCCAGTCTCCAGTCGCCAGTGCTTGGAGCTCTGCGGGCTGGGTGGTCGGGATCGTGCTGGCCGTCGGTGTGGGTGGCGGGGCGTGTGGTGGGGGCAAGGCCGGCGGTGCGGCCGCTTCCAGTGTCGAGGTGGAGGCGCAGGGCGTGGAGGCCGACTCGGCTCGAGACGGTGGGGGCGCTGCCAAGGGTGACGAAGTCAGCGGCGATGAAGCCACCACCTCCGCCGGCCAGTCGGAGTCGGTAGCAGGCACGCCCTACGCCGAGCCTGTCGGCGTCCAGCAGCCGGTGCGGCGGCTGACGGATCCGGATGAGGGGCTGACGGTGGGGGGGTGGACGGAGCTTGCGCCGGGGCTCGAGGTGGGGGTGTTCCACAGCGAGGTGGCGCACGTGGTCGGGGACGGGACGATCCGCGTGGTACGCATCGATCCGGGCAAGCGGGAGCTGGTGGTGCGGTCCGCGGTGCTCTCGCAGTCCAGCTGGCAGGGGGCGGACGGCTGGGCCCAGAACGAGGGTCTGCTCGCGGTGATCAACGCGTCGATGTTCCACCCGGGCGGGGAGAGCGTGTTTGCCCTGCGAACCCCCGAGGGCAGCCACCCGACCGCCTGGCGCGATGACGCGTCCGCCGCATTCCTGGCTGGACCGAAGGGTGAGGGGGCCGCGCCTGCCAGGCTCATCGACACCACCTGCGCCGGCCAGGACCTGGTCGCCACCTACACGACCGCAGTCCAGGGCTGGCGCCTGCTCGGCTGCGACCGCACCCCGATCTGGAAGCGCAACGCCAAGGTCTGGAGCCACGCCCTGATCGGCGCCGACGGCGCGGGCAACATCCTCTTCATCCACGCCCGCACACCCTGGAACACCCGCGTCTTCACCGAGATCCTGCTCGACCTGCCGCTGGACGTCCGCACGCTGATGTACGCGGAAGGCGGCCCGGAGGCGTCGCTCGTGGTGTCGACGGACGGCGTCGAGCGGGTCTGGGTCGGCAGCTACGAGACGGGGTTCACGGAGCACGACCGGAATCGGCTGGCGTGGAACCTGCCGAGTGTGGTGGGCGTGAAGTAGCGGCGGGGCGAGTATCGAGTATCGAGTATCGAGTTTCGGGTTTCGAGCTGGCCTCTGGCGTGGTGTCGCGTGGCCTCGAGGCGGGGGAGTGGAGGGGCGGTCTCCAGTCGCCA
>CALATR010000435.1 GCA_937891875.1 uncultured Pseudomonadota bacterium
CTTTGTCCTCTCCGTCACCCCGGCTCGCCCGGTACTTCTGGACCAGGAGGAGGATGTAGTCGACGGTGATCTCGACCTGCTTCACCAGCTCGATCTCGAACACGATGTCGTCGTGAATGGACTCCTTGTCGGCTTCGGCGAGCCGGCGGAACTCCGCGTGAAGGTCGAGGTAGATGCTCGTGTAGTCCTGAATCTGGCGGTCGGTCAGGACGTCATCGCCGATGAATTCGTCGAAGGACGACAAGATGTTTCGCAGCCGTAGAATCGCGCCGAACAGCTTGATGAAGTCCTTCTGGGCCTGCTCACCCACGATTGGCATCGCGTTGAGGGGGAAGCGCTCGAGCAGCTCCGCCACCTTCGTCTTGTAGACTCCGTAGTACTCGCCATAGGGCTTGAGCAGAACGATGCCCTTGGCCTCCTTGTTGCCGAACAGCGCGATCGCGTCGTTGGTCGCCTTCTCCAGGTCGCGGAAGCTGACGATGTTGCCGTACACCTTCACCGCGTTCAGGATCCGGTTCGTGCGGGAGTAGGCCTGGATGAGGCCGTGGGACCGGAGGTTCTTGTCCACCCAAAGCGTGTTCATGGTGGTGGCATCGAACCCGGTCAGGAACATGTTGACCACGATGACGAGGTCAAGCTCCCGATTCTTGAGCCGGAGCGAGAGGTCCTTGTAGTAGTTCTCGAACTTGGCCGCCGAGGTGTCGTAGCTCGTGCCGAACATCTCGTTGTAGTTGGCGATCGCCTGCTCGAGGAAGTCCCGGGATGTCTGGTCAAGCCCCTCGGTGTCGAAGCCCTCCTCATCGAGGTAGTCGTCCTCTTCGGTGTCGTTGGCTGCGTACGAGTAGATCAGGCCGACCTTGAGGCGGCGATCCGGTGGAAGCTCCCGTTGCTGCTCCTCGAACTCGGTGTAGTACCGCTTGGCTGCATCAATGGAAGCGGTCGCGAAGATCGCGTTGAAGCCGTTCATGCGCCTGCGCTGCTTGATCTCCTCGACGCGGTTTCGACCCGAGGCGACGGCGGCCACGTTGGAGATGACGGAGAGGGCGTACCCTTTGCCCCGCCGAGTCTTCTGGTCGAAGTGCTCCAGTGTGTAGGCGACGACCTGACGCACGCGCTCGGCGGACAGCAACGCCCGCTCGGTATCGATGGCCGGGACCTTCTTGTCCGCGATCTTCTTGGGCAGCTTGATCGTGTTCACGTAGTCGATGCGGAACGGCAGGACGTTCTTGTCCGTGATGGCATCAACGATGGTGTACGTGTGGAGCTTCTCTCCGAATGCCTGCTCGGTCGTCCGAAGGTTCGGGTTGCCACCAGAGCTGGCGTTGGCGGCGAAGATCGGCGTGCCAGTGAAACCGAAGAGGTGGTAGCGCTTGAAGGCCTTGGTGATGGCCTTGTGCATGTCCCCGAACTGCGAGCGGTGGCACTCGTCGAAGATGAGCACGACGTGGCCATCGTAGACAGCGTGACCCTTGTTGGCCGTGATGAAGTTCGAGAGCTTCTGGATGGTCGTGACGATGATCCGGGCGCTTGAGTCCTCGAGTTGGCGCTTCAGGATCGCCGTCGACGTGTTGGAGTTTGCGGCGCCGCGCTCGAACCGGTCGTACTCGCGCATGGTCTGGTAATCGAGGTCCTTGCGGTCCACGACGAACAGCACCTTGTCCACTTCACCCAGTCGCGAGGCGAGCTGGGCCGCCTTGAAGCTGGTCAGCGTCTTCCCAGAGCCAGTGGTGTGCCAGACGTAGCCGCCCGCATCGACACTTCCGAGCCGACGTGCGTTCGTCGCGATCGCGATCCGGAGCAGGATGCGCTCAGTGGCGACGATCTGGTAGGGCCGCATGACCAGCAGCAGACGGTCGGACGTGAGCACGCAGTATCGAGTGAGCACCGACAGGAGCGTGTGCTTGGCGAAGAAGGTACGGGTGAAGCCTCGCAGACTCTGGATGGGCCGATTGGTGGAGTCCGCCCACCAGGACGTGAACTCGAAGGAGTGGCTGGTCTTGCGTGCCCGCCGGTTCTTGCTCGCTTCGCGAAGATGCTGACGTCGAGTGGTGTTGCTGTAGTACTTGGTCAGGGTCCCGTTGCTGATCACGAACAGCTGGACGTAGTCGAACAGGCCTGACCCCGCCCAGAAGCTGTCGCGCTGGTAGCGGTTGATCTGGTTGAAGGCCTCGCGGATGTGGACGCCGCGACGCTTCAGCTCGATGTGGACGAGTGGTAGGCCGTTGACGAGAACGGTCACGTCGTAGCGGTTGCTGCGCCGGGCGCCGCCCTGGCGCTGGGCGACCTCGTATTGGTTGATGACCTGGAGGCGGTTGTTGTGGATGTCGCGCTTGTCGATCAGAGCGATGTTCTTGGTGGAGCCGTCGTCGCGCTTGAACGCGTAGCGGTGGTCCTCCTGGATCCGGACCGTCTTCTCGACGACGCCGTCGTTCGCGCCGACGATGTACTCCGCCAGGAGGCGGCTCCATTCCGCGTCGGAGAACACGACGTCATTGACGGCTCCGATCTGAGTACGGAGGTTCGAGAGGAGGTCGGCTTCCGAATGGAGCGGCAGATACTGGTACGCCTGGCTCTGAAGGAGGTCGATGAAGTCCCGTTCGAGCTCCGCCTCGGATTGGTACGGCTCTGCGGCCAACGGCTCGGGGATGTACTCGGCGACGACGGTGCTCTCGGCACTCACCGCGATGGGGTCGTAGCGACGTGGTTCAGCGTCCCTCATCTGAAGCCTCCCCGAAAGAAAGCAACTCGTCGCGGTGGTACTCGTACTGAACCCTGCGGGCCTGGATTTCCGCACGAAGCTCGATCTCCAGCTCTTCCTTCAGTTCGACCAGGCGATCGAGGATGCGCACGATCTCCTTCTGGACCGCGAGCGGGGGGACCGGGACCTTGATCTTCGCGAGGCCCGAGCTGGACAAGCGCTTCACCTTGGCCCGGGCGACGTGCTTGTTCTTCTGCGCATGGAAGTCGGCGGTCTGCATCACGTAGGCGATGTACTTGGCATCTTGAGCGTGGCGGAATGCGTAGCAATCGTCGTGGTAGGCCACTTCTTCAGCACCCAGCCAGGCCACCGCCTTCGCGACGTCCTCCACGGTCTCTCCTACGCCCGCGATGACCACATCGCCGTGACGGGCGAAGCGGAGTTGATCGCGCATGTCAGCACGGACATGTGAGACTGCTGCCTCGGCCCACGTCCCGTAGCTCGTGTAGATCTCGCCATAGTGGATGCTGGGAACCCCTTCGCCTTGAGCTACAACGTCCTTTTTCGTGAAGCGACGTCCGCGGGTAAATTCGCCGATCTCTCCGAGTTCCAACGTCGGCACCCCCTCCGGGCAGTGCTTGGTGATGAGGCTCTGCAGATGGCTCATGGTGTTCCCCCAACATCGTTCGACTTCAGGTCAGCCACGATCGCGTTGATTTGGGTCCGAAGAGACGTTTGGTTCGCAACGATGCGGGCGATCTCGGCGTTGAGAGCAGCAATGTCGACCGGCTCGCGCGTGTCCTCTTCTTCGACATAGGCTGGTACGGAGAGGTTGTAGCCATTCCTCGCGATC
>CALATR010000436.1 GCA_937891875.1 uncultured Pseudomonadota bacterium
CCCTACCCGATCCCATTCCGAACTCGGAAGTCAAGCCCTCCAGCGCCGATGGTACTGCCGGGGTCACCCGGTGGGAGAGTAGGTCATCGCGGGCACCCCATCAGAAGGCAGGCGGACACCGTCCAGAGACGGTCCGCCTGCCTTCTTTCGTTGGATCTGCCACTCGTGTGCCCGCGAGGACCCTGCCGACCTCCTGGCAGGTGACCCTCACCGTCGAGCGAGAGGACCTGTGGACGGGGAGGGACTCGGCTTCGGCGCGAGCTTCACCTTGCGTCTCAAGCACACCGGGGACAACGACAATACGCCGGAGTGACCCGAATCCAGGCGGTGCCATGTCCGACCCGACCCCGCTGCAGGGCGAGCTCTACTGGATCGCACCCGACGTGCTCCACCCCTCGCGTCCGTTCGCCCGACCGGACACACCGCCCGGCTCCCACCCGCACCTCGTGCTGTCGGCGGACGTCTTCAACCGCAGTCGCCTCGATCATGTGGTGGTCTGCGCGCTGACCACGCGCCTGCGGACCGCGAACGAGCCGGGTGCCGTGCTCCTCGAGCCTGGCGAGGGTGGCCTGCCCCAGCACAGCGTGGTGCTCCCGACCCAGATCTGCCGCGTCGCGAAGGCCGACCTCGGGGCCCGGATCGGGTCCCTCTCCGCCGAGCGTGTGGAGCAGGCCCTGGCCGGCCTCCGCTTCGTCCAGCGGCTCGGCACGCGGTGATCCCTTCGTCCAAGCGGATCCTCCTGCCCGCGCGGTACGACCCGTTCGTTCCCAGGAGGACCCATGCTCGACCTGTCCAAGGACGCCCTGCACCTCGACGCCGACCTGCGCATGCGGGTCGTGCCCGACTTCCAGCACGACTACGATGCCTACGAGCAGGGCTACTGCTCCGAGGATGATCCGGGCCGCCTGGCGACGATGCACACCACGACCGATGACTGGCCGGTCTGGGAGTCTCATCCCCACGGTGAGGAGCTCGTGCTCGTCATCAGCGGGCGGGCAGAGTTCCTGCAGCGCATCGGCGGTGAGATCGTGAGGACGGTGGTCGGACCTGGCCAGGCGGTCGTGAACCCGGCGGGGGTGCCCCACACCGCGAACGTCATCGAGCCGTTCACCGCGCTGTTCATCACGCCGGGACCGGGCACCACCCACGAGCCGCGCTGACTACTCGCCCTCCCAGTACGTCGCCTTGCGCATCGTGCCGGTCCTCGCGAGGGCGGGCACGTGCAGCGCGTCCGGTCCCCGGTCCGGGAGGCGGATGGCGTCGTCGGGCTGATCGTCGCCGACAACGACAAGGACCACGTCCTCGTCGGTCTCGTTGAGGAGCTGGTGGGCGAGGCCGTCGTCCGGTCGCCACAGCACCACGTCGCCGGGCTGCAGGGTGCTCCGGGTCTCGACCCCCTCGGCCACCTGGCGCAGGGTCGGCGAACCGCGGCGGACGTAGACCAGCTCCTCGTTGCGGGTGTGCCGGTGCAGCGGGCTGGAGGTGGTCCCCGGGGGCAGCCGGTCGACGTTGATGAAGACCTGGCGGGCACCGACCGCTCGGGCCAGCGGGCGCCCGAACGTCGTGCCCAGGCTGCGCTCGGGCACCCCGGCGACGGTCGCGACGTGAGGAGGTGCCGGGCCGGGATCGGGCCAGGGAACGGGCGTCGGCGGGCGCTCGGGACGGGGCTCGAGCACGACCATGCCCAGGCCCTGCGCCCAGAGCTTGCCGCTGTCCGGGTAGACCACGAGGTCGCCCTGGGGCTCGTCCGAGACCACGAGGATCGTCGCGGGCTGGGTGCCGCGGTTCTGGATCGCGTGCCCGATCCCGGTGCCGGCGGTCCAGGCGACCAGCTCGCCAGGATGGAGCTCGAATGCCCGCTCCGAGCCATCCGGCAGCCGCTCGCGCACGGTGAGCACGCCGTCCAGGACCAGCAGGTGCTCCTCCAGCAGCAGGTGATGGTGCAGCGGCGAGGAGCGTCGGCCCGGCTGGAGCCGCTCCAGGTGCGCGCCGACGCGCTCGAGGCCGCGCAGACGCCAGACCTCCGTCGTGAAGATGTCGGCGAGGTGGGGCTCGGAGGGACCCAGCTGTTCGCCGGGAGTCTCGGATGTTCGCAGCACGTTCGGTGGGATCATGGGCCGAGCGTACCCCAGTCGCCGCGGTCCACGCCCCTCAGGCCGACTGCACGATCGTGTCCAGCTCGTCATCGAAGCGGGTGTCCTGCATGGCGCGCACGAGGGCGTCGTCGAGGGCCTCGCGGACGATCGGCTTGCCCAGCAGGCCGTTCATGCCCGCCGCCCGGGCCTGCTTGCGGTGCTCGGCGTCCGGCGAGGCGGTCAGCGCCAGGATGGGCAGCGTGTGGCCAGCCGCGCGGATCCGCCGGGTCGCCTCGAACCCGTCCATGCCGGGCATGTGAACGTCCATCAGCACGATGTCGAAGGGCTGCTCGGCCACCGCGGCGATCGCCTCCTGGCCGCCCTCCACGGCCACCACGTCGTGGCCCGCGCGCCCGAGGGTCGATCGGATCACCATGCGGTTCACCGGGTGGTCGTCGACGACGAGGATCCGCAGCAGGGGCACTTCGTCGTCGACCGAGCTCGCGTCGACCAGGCTCGCGCAGGCCTCCGCAGGCACGTCGACGATGAAGGTGGTGCCCGCACCCAGCACGGACTCGACGCTGATCTCGCCACCCAGCACCTCGACGAGCCGGGCCACGATCGCGAGTCCCAGGCCGGTGCCGCCGAAGCGCCGGGAGATGGACTGGTCGGCCTGCTCGAACGGCTCGAACAGGTTCCGGCGCTGGTCCTCGGTCAGGCCGATCCCGGTGTCGCGCACGGTCAGGCGCAGTGCGTCGGGGCCGTGCAGGCTCACCCGGACCGCGACCTCGCCGGACTCGGTGAACTTGATCGCGTTGCCCGTCAGGTTGAGCAGGACCTGCTGCAGCTTGGCTCCATCGACGAGGACGTTGGGAGGAACGTCATCCTCGACGATCTGCCGCAGGGCCAGGCCCTTGCGCTCCGCGAGCACCCCCAGCGGGGCCAGGGTGCGCTGCAGCAGGCCGCGAACGTCGGTGTGGACGGGATCCTGGTCGACCTTGCCCGCCTCGAGACGAGAGAAGTCCAGCACGTTGTTGATGAGGGTGAGCAGCACGTCCGCGGAGCTCTTGGCGACCGTGAGCAGGTGGGCGTCCTGACCGACCGCCTTCTCCCCGTCGACCAGGCCGAGAGCGCCGATGACGCCGTGCAGCGGGGTGCGCAGCTCGTGGCTCATGCTCGCCAGGAAGCGTGCCTGGGCCGCGCGGGCCTCGTGGGCTTCCTGGGCTGCGGTCGCCCACGCCCGGTAGGCGCGCTCCTGGATGACGAGGAAGGCGTAGGTGACGATGGTGACGCCGACGATGATCGCGACGGGATCGACTGCCTGGGTATCCAGCGTGTGGGAGAACTCGGTCGCGCCCGGCGGCGGAACGGCCGGAGAGGTGACCATCCCGAGGGCGTGCATGGCCAACAGCGAGCTCATCGCCAACAGGCCCACCACGCTGAACACGACGGTGGGGCGCTTGCCGCCGAGCAGTCCGGCCATCACGGGAAAGATCGGGAAGTAGTTCACCGAGCCCGACCACAGCCCGTCGTGGAGCACCGCGTTGATGTACGCGGTGCAGAACGCGCCGCCCAGGAGCAGATAGGTCGCGAGCTCCGGGCGCATGCGCCTGGCAGCAAAGAACACGGAGAGGAAGGCCCCCGCGGCGATCGCGTCCGCGGCGAGCATGCCCCAGTACCCGAACGACAGGTTGAACAGCGCCAGCAACCCGAGCAGCCCGGAGAACGCAACGGCCATCCAGCGAACGGCGGCCTGGCGCAGGTCGCGGATGGCGGCGTGGGCTTGTGCTGTGGGATCGAGGTCGGACATCACGGTTCCTCAGCACGTCATCGGCCACGCCCGCGGGAAGCTGAGTCGGCCCGACAGGCGCGTGGCACAATCCGCGCCGACCCGCCCCTCCGGAGCCCAGCGACGTGATCGACTCCAACGAGAGCCTGCCCGTGCATGCGCGGGCTGCCGCGGATGTCGCCCGAGATCTCGACAGCCCGGACCCCGGCCTTCGCCCTGCTGCCGCCGCCGCCCGCCTGCAGCAGGACGGCCCGAACACCCTGCCCGAGCACACCCGCTCGATCGCCTCGCTGATCGTCGCGCAGTTCCACGATGTGCTCGTCTACGTGCTGATCGCAGCCCTGGTGCTCGCCGCGGTCACGCCCTTCTTCCACGACGAGCCACTGACGCCCTCGTCCTTCCTCGACGCCGCGGTCATCGCCGGCATCCTCGTGCTGAACGCCGCGCTGGGGGTCATCCAGGAGTTTCGCGCCGAGAAGGCGATCGCCGCGCTGCAGGCCATGGCCAGCCCGCACGTCCGGGTCCGGCGCGATGGCGTCGAGGGGAGCGTGCCCGGCGAGTCGGTGGTGGTCGGCGACCGGCTCCTCCTCGAGGCGGGCGATCGGGTCGGAGCCGACGGGCAGATCGACGTAGGCAGCGTCCGATGCGTCGGCGTCAGACCCGGCGAACGCTTCGCCGGTGCCGGCGGCGTACGTGGCGTTCTGCACGCTCGCGCCC
>CALATR010000437.1 GCA_937891875.1 uncultured Pseudomonadota bacterium
GCCCTCACCGTGCCAGAACATGCGCTCCCGTCGACGCAGGCCGTGCGGATCACCGTGCAGTCCGGCGAGGACACCGCGACGGCCGACATCGACGTGCGCGTGCGGGATCTCGTGCTCGAGGATCCGGACGTACAGCTCGGCTTCTGGGTCGATCTCGACGGAGCGACCGCCGGCATCTACGGGCCGGACTCCGAGCAGGCCAGAGCCCTGTGGTCCGCCACGGTCGACCTGATGCGCGCGCGTGGCGCGAAAGCCATGGGCCTGCGGGGGACGTTCTTCCCCGGCGACTGGTTCGACGCCGAGGGGCCGTACCCCATCGACCGCTTCAGCTGGGCCGCGGACGCGTGGCTCGATGCCGGAGGACGGTCGATCACCTGGGTCGATCCCGCGTTCTCGCTGGCTCGATCCTACCGCCGCACCCCGGAGGATCAGCCCCCGCTGAGCGCCGAGGCGGTCGCGTCCCTGGGCGCGCTCGGCGAAGCTGCTGCGGCCAAGGGCGCCAGCATCTTCGTCATCGACGAGGAGATCGCCCGACGCGGTCCCGCTGCCATTCCGCGCTTGACCCGGATGCTCGAGCTCGCGGACGAGGCGTTGCAGGTGCCGCTGTCCGGTGCTGTGACCCACCCCGGCGGGTGGGACCTGGCGGCCGACCACCTCGACATCGTCTACACCAACCGCCGCCCGTACCTGTCGCAGGCCCACCGTCACGTCTTCGACGATCGCCGCGCCAGCGCCTGGTCCTACAACCTCGGGCTCGGACGCACCGCCCCCGGACGCCTGCAGTTCCACCTGCAGACCGACGGGCAGCTGCTGTGGCACTTCAACGAACACCAGGGGGACCCCTACATCCAGCTGCGCGGCAAGGACTGGATGTGGGCCCTGGCCCGGCCCGACCGCGGCGACATCCTGCCTCTCGTCCGGCTCGAGCTGTTCTCCGAGGGGGTGCAGGACCTCAACGTGCTCACCACCCTGGCGGCTCGGGTGCACGAGCTGCAGGGACGCAAGCGCCGTCGGATCCGAGAGGAGGTGGCGCGGGGCTGTGCCATCCTCGAGGTCGCCGGGAGCAGCCTCGAGGGCGTGCGCCCCGGCGAGTGGGCCGACCAGCCGTTGACCGACTCCACCTCCCTGGATCGGCTCCGGGCCATGGCCGGAGATCAGGCCGAGGTGCTGTCCCGCTGGTCTCGTCGACAGCGTCTGCTGCGCCGTGGGCGGCCGGTACCCGAGGTGCCTCGGGGCGTGCCCGCGTCGTGCGGGAACGGATCCGCCCCGGCCACCGCGCGATAGGCGCAGGTTTGCGCGGGGAGTCGCCTCGCGGATGAGATCGTCCACCACACGATCGACCTCTGTCGACGTGGGATTTCCTCCGCCCCCCTCCACAGGACGGACCTGATGTGGTGGAATGCGCTCCCTGAGGACCACGGGGGAGCCGATGAGAAAAGACTTCCTCGGGCGCGGATGGAAGTTCCCCTTCCAAGTCGACCCTTCAACGGGCGCCGTCGCCATGAGCGAGTATGAACAGAACATCAAGGAGTGCCTGACGCTGATCATCGGGACCAAGCCCGGTGAGCGCCAGATGATGCCCGAGTTCGGGTGTCGCATCCACGAGCTGATGTTCGCGCCAAACACCCTGGCGACGTCCGAGTTGATCTCGTCCCACGTGGCTCGCGCCATCGCGCGCTGGGAGCCACGTGTGGAGGTGAAGAGCGTCGATGCCTGGCCGGATCCCGGCGGCACCGTGCGCGTCAAGGTCAACTACGTCGTCAAGACCACCAGAAACGAGCAGGATCTCGACCTGCTCATGAATCCCGGCGGGTAGAGCACCACATGCCGATCACACCTCCCAACCTCGACGACCGACGCTACGACGACATCGTTCGCGAGGCCCGTGCGCTGATCCCCCAGTACTGCCCCGAGTGGACCAACCTCGGCGACGCCGATCCCGGCATGACCCTGGTCCAGCTGTTCGCGTGGATGACCGAGATGATCATCTACCGACTGAACCGGGTGCCGGACAAGACGTACATCCACTTCCTCAACTTCATCGGGGAGGAGCGGCGGGACGCGCGCCCTGCGGTCGTGCCGCTGACCTTCGATCACCGCGGTGACGCCCACGAGAAGGTGGAGATGCCGGCGTTCAGCCGCAGCTCGACCCGCCAGGGCGACCACGGCGAGCCGCTGCACTTCGTCACCACGGATCCGCTCACCGTGCACCGGTGCGACGTGGTGCGCATGGTCGCGGTGAAGGCAGGAAAGAAGCCGATGGTGCGCGAGCTGCCGTTCGTGCCCCACCCCGAGTGCAGCAAGGCCCTGATCTTCGGTCGCGGCTCGGGCGTGCAGCTCTTCAAGATGGACCCCATCGAGCACGGTCCGCGCGCATTCACGCCGTTTCAGTTCCTCTACATCTCCCACGACGACTTCCGCCGGATGGTCCCCAACCCGGAGCAGCCCGCCCCGGTCGGGCGCCTGCGGATTCGGTCGCACCATGAGTCGCTGCCCATCGGCAGCATCTTCAAGTGGGAGTACTTCTCCGAGGACTCGGAGCCGCCCTGGCAACCCATCGCCATCGAGGAGGAGGAGGAGCAGGTCCTCGGTCTGCCCGAGATCACCCTCAAGGCCCGCCTCAAGTTCCTCTCCGAGCTCGACCACTTCGGTCTGCCGGACGACTTCACCGAGCTCCCCGAGGCGGTGAAGGACGAGAAGTGGTGGATCCGCGGCACGGTCGACTACGAGCGCTGGCTCGCCCACCGCATGGAGGAGGACCTCGAGATCACCTGGCGCGATGATCGCGGCGGTGAAGAGCGGATGATCAACAACTGGGACGTCCGGGACACCGGCCGCAACCTGGAGTTCTTCATCCAGGACATGCCGCCGATCCGCTCCGGCTGGACCGTCCGCTTCACCCTCGTCGATCGCTCGATCGCCGCCGGGCGCAGCGCGTACCTGCCCCGCTACAAGTGGAGCTACCGCCGCAACGAGCAGTGGGAGGTCGTGCCGCCGGAGCGCGTCCGCTACCAGGGCACCAGCGTCATCCTCACCGGTCCGTTCGGGGACATGGCGAACGACGGCTACAACCTCCGTGCCGAGCGGGTGGAGACCGTCAACATCCGCGGCTTCCTCAAGGACCTCAACGTGCAGCTGACCTGGCTGCGCCCGATCGAGGTCCACCTCGGCTACGGCCTCGACAGCTCGGCGGTCATGCCGCTGCCCACCTGGGAGCTGCCGGTCGCGCCGTTCCAGCCCGCGCCCAACCTGCCGGCGCTGGTCGGCACCAAGTTCTTCGTCGGCTCGGACCTGTTCGAGAACCGCGCCCAGAAGCCCGTCGTGGTCGAGATCGAGTTCGGCTTCGAGCTGGACGGCTTCATGGTCGAGGAGCCGATCGACGCGTACCACATGCAGCTGACCTACCGCGCCACTGACTCCTGGCGCGTCGTCTACGACAAGGCCGGCACCTACAACGAGTGCACCTTCGCCGATCTCGATGCCGACGAGGATGGGCCGCTCAAGGCGTCGCGCCGCAAGATCCGCCTCGAGATCGACCCCAAGAAGCAGCTTCGCGGCCTGCATCGGGCCGAGGTCGGCCTGCGTGAGACCTGCTGGCTCCGCTTCGAGCTGGGCAAGGCCGCGCTGACGCACCAGCCGGCGGAGGACAAGCCGTCCATCCCGTACGTGCTGAAGATCTACAACGTGAAGCTCGGCCTCAAGGGGGCCATGGGCCTGGACACGTACGAGGAGGACCTGCCCGGTGCCAAGGTGGCCGCGGTGGAGTTCCGGCGCGACAACCGGCGTCTGACCCGGATCGTCACCCGCGCTGCCGGCAAGCTGTCCGAGACCTACCCCTTCGACCACTTCATCGACATCGAGGACGACGTCGGCGTCGAGGAGGGCGATCCCGAGGGGCACACCGCGCTGTACATCCAGATGGACC
>CALATR010000438.1 GCA_937891875.1 uncultured Pseudomonadota bacterium
CCTCGGTGCCTCCGTGCCTTCGTGGTGAGGGTGCGGTTCGACGCGCGCAGATCACCCAGCCCCCATCGGGCCGGCGCTCACCCGACGCGCGATTCCTTCGGATGAACCAAGCGTTTAGAGGAACCGGATGGCGTGGGGCTCCACTCCCCTCTCCGTGACCTCTGTGTCCTCCGAAAACTCCGTGTTGAAGCCCGTTCTTCCCCGTAACATCCGCAACCCACGCCTCCCGAATCGAGTGCCTCCTCCAGGCCCCGCCACCGTTCTTCGCTCAGCAAGCCTGTCGTCGGGAGCGCCGTCGCCACAGCACCAGCAGCCCGCCCAGCATCAGTCCGCCCAGCCCCTCGCCTCCAGCCGAGCTCGCGCACCCGCACCCGGAGCGCTTCGTCACCTCGAGCGTCGCCGACTCGCTGACCGCGTTCCCGTCCTGATCGGTCACCGTGACCGTCACCCGGTGCACCTCCTTGTCCCGCCAGGCGTGGCTGACCTGCTGCCCCTCGAGGGTGACGTCACCGTCCGGATCCTCGATGAGCCAGGACGCCGTGTGCACGTCGTCGCCCGGGTCGTCGATCTCCACGGCCAGGGTCACGTCCGCCTTGCGCTCGGCGGCAGCCGGCACGGACAGGGTCAGGGTCGGCAGCACGTCGTCGACCTCCACCTCGACCTCGACGGGCTCGCCGGCGAGACCATCCGCGTCGGTCGGCGTGGCGAGCAGCGTGTAGACGCCATCCTGGGTCGGTGTCCAGGCCAGCTCGCCCGTGCCCAGGGGCTCGCCGTCCAGGGACCAGGCGACGGTCACCGCGTCCCCGCCCGGGTCGAAGGTCTCGGTGGTGAACGTGCCGGTGTCGCCCTCGGACAGGCGCTCGGCGGGGGTGCCCACGTAGCGGATCTCCGGAGGGCGGTTGTACACCTCGATCACGCCAGAGTCCCGGTCCTCCCGGCCGAAGTCGTCGGTGACCACCAGCTCCCAGTCGAGGGGGCCGTCGTCGAGCACGACGATGTCGGCGCGCAGGCCCTCGTAGGTCTGCCCATCGATGGTCCAGACGATGGAGCCCGTGTGGGTGGGCAGGATCGCGACCTCGGCCGACAGCGACTGCCGGGTCCCCTCGCCCACGTCCTCCGGGAGCGTCACCGACAGGATCTCCGGCTCGATGTCCAGCAGGGCCTCCACCTCCGCCAGGGCGAGCGGCAGGTTGGGGATGGGGCCGATGCGCGCGTCCGCCGCCGCAGGAGTGCCGGTCGAGACCAGGATGTCGCGCACCTCGACCGAGGAGAGCGGCTCGAGGCGGTAGCGCAGGGCGTGCTGCTGGAGCAGGGCGGCCGAGCCGGCGATGAAGGGCGAGGCCGACGACGTGCCCGAGAACGTCGCCGTGTAGGCCTGCAGGTTGGAGCCGTCGATGCGGGCGAAGCCGCCGTAGCCGGTGGTGAAGACGTTCTGACCCCAGGCGTGCACGTCCACGCGGGTGCCGTAGGTGCTGAAGCCCATGCGGGTGTGGGCTGCGTTCGAGCTGCCCGCGCCGACGAGGATGGCGCCCGAGTCGCCCCGGGATCGGTAGTCGGCATACGGGGCGGAGTCCAGGTTTGCACTCCCGTTTCCGGCAGCACCCACCACGACGACCCCAGCGTCCGTGCCCGTGCGCACGATCGTCCACACCGCCGGATTCACCTCCGCCGGGCACAGCCGACCGTCCGGCCCGCCGGTCTGCATCTCGAGGAGCACGACGTCGCCGGGAGCGCTGTCGGCGATGGCGCTCGAGATGGCCGAGCCCCGCCGCGAGCCCCCCTCGACGGTCCACTCCGGGTAGGTGCCGAGGGTCGCGCCCGGAGCGAGTCCGCTGACGCCGTACGGGTTGTGCTGTCCGATCAGCTCGCCGGCGACCGCGGTGCCGTGGTGATCCCAGCCTCGGGCGGCGACGTCCGGCGGCGGCGTCTGACCGACCTCCGGCTCGACCGCGCCGTCCACCAGGTCCTCGTGCCCGTGGTGCCAGCCGTACTCGCAGTCGCCGATCCGGATCCCGTCCCCGTCCACCCCGTAGGTCTCCCACGCGGTCCACGCGTCCACGCCCGCCTCGGCGTCGAGCCACCCCTGCCGAGCCGTGTAGTCCGGGGTCACGCTGCCCAGGTCTCCCGGCGGCGGCACCTCGAACGCGTCGGTGGTGACGAACTCGACCCCCTCCGCCCCGATCAGCCGCCCGGCGACGTGGCGCAGCCGCTCGGGGGTGGGGTCCTCGACGACGACCCGGTGCAGGCCCTGCAGATCGGGCTGCTCGCGACCTGACCACGCCCGTGCCCGCGCCTCCAGGGCCAGCAGCTCGGCCGGCGGCAGATCCAGCCAGGGCTCGAAGCGCACGCCGTCGGCGACGAGGTCCGCGACCAGGGCGTCCGGAACGCCGTTCCCGCGCACGCCACCCCGGTCGGTGACCCGCGCCCCGACCCCGTCCTCCCACTTCACGACCAGCGCTCGATCGAACGCACCCACCACGACGAGAGGCTCCTGCGGAAGCGGGCGACGAGGCTCCACTTCAGCGGCCGACGTCGGGGCGGTCAGGGCGAGCAGCAGGGTCAGCACGGCGCCTCCTCGGGCAAGGAGCGTAGCCGGGCGCGGCGAGGATCGGACGACGCGACCCTTGCCCCGCCCCTCACCCCGACC
>CALATR010000439.1 GCA_937891875.1 uncultured Pseudomonadota bacterium
CCCCTGCCCGCACCCACGCGACGCTCGCCAGACGACCGCCCCTCCACTCCCCCGCCCGCAGCCACGCGACGCTCGCCAGACGACCGCCCCTCCATTCCCCTGCCCGCACCCACGCGACGCCCGCCAGTCGACCGCCCCGCCACTCCCCTGCCCGAAGCCACGCGACGCCGCCGCGAGGCGCCCCGATGATCCACCTCCGCGACGACACCGTCTTCGACACGATCCTCGCCGTCTTCCTCTGGTGGCTCGGCGTGATGTGGCTCGTGCCCATGATGACGCTCATGATGCTCGTCGCGCTCGTCGTGCCGCCCGATCGCACCCAGGGGCTGTCGCGGCTGTACTGTCGCGGCCAGGTCCTGCTCTCCGGCAACCGCTGGCGCGCCGAGGTCGATCCCGCCGTCGACCCCAAGGGCATCTACCTGTTCGCCCAGAACCACATCAACCTGCTCGACCACGTGACCATGTACCCGGCCACGCCCCACTTCAAGCAGGGCATCGAGCTCGAGTCGCACTTCAAGATCCCCGTCTACGGCTGGTTCATGAAGCAGCGCGGCACCCTGGGCGTCAAGCGCGGCGACCGGCGGGCCTTCCGCAAGCTGAAGGAGGGGTTCGCCAAGGAGGTCGAGCGGGGACACAGCCTGCTCGTCTTCCCCGAGGGCACCCGCACCACCACCGGCCGGGTCGGCGAGTTCAAGACCGGCACCCTGCGCCTCGCGCGCGACTGCGGCGTTCCCATCGTACCCGTCGCGGTCACCGGCATGTACCAGGTGCTCCGCAAGGGCAGCTGGCTCCTCCGCCCCGGTCACACCGTCACCGTGTACGTCCTCGCCCCGGTGCCCACGGATGGCGTCTCCGATGCCGAGCTCCCCGCCCTCGCGCAGGAGGTCCGGCGCCGCATCGCGGAGAAGGTCGATGCATACTGGGCCTCCGCTGGCCTGCTCCCCCCCGACGCCGCGGTGGCTCCCCCCGCGGCGAGTCCGTCCCCACCACCGGCACGTGCCGGGAGGTCCGCATGAGCGAAGAGGCCATCGACGGCCGCACCCTGCGCGCCCAGAAGGCCCGCGAGACCCGGCGCCGCCAGATCCTGGACGCCGCGATCCAGGTGTTCGCCGAGAAGGGCTACCACCAGTCCTCGGTCTCGGATCTGGTCCAAGCCGCCGGCGTCGCAAGAGGCACGTTCTACCTCTACTTCGACGGAAAGTCCGCCATCTTCCACGAGCTCCTCGATGAGCTCCTCGGCACCCTGCGCAGCCGCGTCCAGGGCGTCGACACCAACCCCGGAGCGCCGGCGATCCCGCTGCAGCTCCGCACGACCCTGGACCGGGTGCTGTCCACGCTGTCCGACAACCGCGCCCTGTGCCGCATCCTCCTCCGCGAGGCGGTCGGTCTGGACGAGGACGTCGACGCCAAGCTGCAGAGCTTCTACGAGGGCCTGCGCCGCTACATCGAGTCGGCGCTGCAGAAGGGCCAGGACATGGGGTACGTCCGCGACATGGACATCGAGGTCGCTGCGTCCTGCGCCCTGGGCACGGTGAAGGAGGTCGTCTCCCGCTACCTCGTGCGCACGGACGACGAGGTCGACCTGGAGACGGTCGCCCTCGGCGTGCTCGACTTCAACCTCCGGGGGTTCGTGGGCTGAGCCCCCGCGGCTCGGGTCTCAGGGATCCGGCAGCGCCTGCGGCGAGGTCGCCAGCTTGCCGACCGAGGTGCCCAGCTGGCCGTAGGCGTTGCCGCCCCAGGCGTAGGCGGAGCCCGACGTCCGCAGGCCGTAGGTGTGGTCCGCGCCCGCGCTGACGAAGTCCCAGCTGCTCGCCGAGCCCACCCGGGTCGGGGTCGTGCGCGAGGTGGTGCTGGCGTCGCCGATCTGACCGTCGCTGTTGAGGCCCCAGCAGTAGAGCGCCCCACTGGTGTTGATGCCGCAGGTGTGGCCCGGGCCCGAGCTGACCGAGTCCCAGGCGCCGCTGAGGGCCACGGGCGCGGTGCGATCCTTGCCGCTCCCGTCGCCGACCTGCCCGTAGCCGTTGTCACCCCAGCACATCAGCACGCCCGAGGAGCGAATGCCGCAGGTGTTGTTGTACGTGGCGGAGACGTCGGTCCAGTCGGTGAGCCTGCCGACCAGCATCGGGCTCGACTGGGACGTGGTGGAGCTGATGCCCAGCTGGCCGTCGGCGTTGAAGCCCCAGCAGTACATCGAGCCCGCCTTCTTGATGGCGCAGGTGTGGCCATAGCCGGCGGCGATCCGGGTCCAGTCGGTGTCCTTGTTGACCAGGACCGGGCTTGTCGCCATGCCCTTCACCGGAGCGCCCAGCTGGCCGGTCGAGTTGTTGCCCCAGCAGTACATCGCGCCGCTGGTGTTGACCGCGCAGGTGTGGATCCAGCCGGTCGCGACCTGCACCCAGTCGGTCGCCTTGCCCACCTGCACCGGCTTCGTGCGGCCCGTCCCGGACGTCCCGTCGCCGATCTGGCCGTAGGTGTTGTCGCCCCAGCAGAACAGCTCGCCCTTGGTGGTGATGCCGCAGGTGTGGTCGACGCCGGCGTCCACCGACGACCAGGCCAGGCTGCCGATCGGCGTGGGCGACGTCTTGGTGGTGGTGGTGCCATCACCCAGCTCGCCGTTGCGGTTCTCGCCCCAGCAGAAGAGCTTGGTGCCGACGATCCCGCAGCCGTAGTCGAAGCCAGCGGACAGCACGTCCCACGGCGAGGTGACGGGCACCTTGTCGCTGACGACCTCCTTGGAGGAGCCGCTGTCGGTGTCGACGGCGGTGACCCCGCACTCCCAGGTGTCGCCCGCGGCGGTCGCCGTCGCGGCCAGGGTCGCGCTGGTACCGGAGGTCTTCACGCTGGAGTCGGTGCTGCCGTCCAGGATCCAGCGCACCGTGTAGACGATCTTGTCGCCATCGGCGTCCTTGCTGGCGCCCCACCCGCAGGTCAGCGCGTCGTCCGGCGTGGCCGGATCCGGGGAGAGCGAGACGCGGATCGGCTCGGTGGGAGCGGTGTTTCCGATGGTCACGTCCGCCGGTCCGATCGGGCCGACCTTGGCGGTGCCGTCGCTGACGGTGACCCGCACCCGCACGACGTCGTCCTTGTCGAACAGGCTCGACGACAGCGTGGCGGTGGACGAGCCGACCGTCGTGAAGCCGGACGTGCCCTCGTCGGACAGGGTCCAGGCGTAGGTGACGCTGAGCTTGTCGCCGTCGGCGTCGGTGTACGTTCCGGACA
>CALATR010000440.1 GCA_937891875.1 uncultured Pseudomonadota bacterium
GTCGGGGTCGCCGGCGCCGTCGCCGTCGGTGTCGGCGTACCAGGTGAGCGCGTCGGTCGCGTCGTCGTCGGCCGCGCTGTTGCAGTCGTTGTCGAGCCCATCACAGACCTCGGTGCCGCCGGGGTAGGCGCTGGCGGCGAGGTCGTCGCAGTCGTCGGCGTCGGCCACGTAGCCGGCCGGGGCGGCGCAGGACTTGACGCTGGTGTCGGCCCAGCCGTAGGTGTCGGCGTCCGCGTCGCGGTACCAGGTGTTCGCGTCCACGGCGTCGTCGTCGACGTTGGTGTCGCAGTCGTTGTCGAGCTCGTCGCAGACCTCGGTGTTGCCGGGGTAGCGCGCGTCGGTGGTGTCGTCGCAGTCGCCGGGCTGCAGGACCCAGGTGTCTCCGGGCGCGTAGCAGGACAGGGTGGGGTCGCCGGCGCCAAAGCCGTCGTTGTCGGCGTCGTCCCACCACTGCAGCTTGTCGACCGCGCCGTCGTCGGGCTCGCCGTCGCAGTCGTCGTCCGCGTCGTTGCAGACCTCGGTGGCGCCCGGGTGCACGGTCGCCGAGGCGTCGTCGCAGTCGCCACCCGCGGCCACGTACCCCTCGGGCTGGGTGCAGGCGTCGGTGGTGGTCTCGTCATCGCCGAAGCGGTCGGAGTCGGCGTCGGCGTACCAGGTCGTCGGGGCGGCGTCGCCCTCGTCGACGCTGCCGTCGCAGTTGTCGTCCTCGCCGTTGCAGATCTCGGTCGCGCCCTCGCTCACGTCGGCGTTGGCATCGTCGCAGTCACCGGCCGCGGCGACGTAGCCAGCGGGGGCCACGCAGGCCTGCACGGTGGCGTCCGCGTCGCCGTAGCGGTCGCCGTCACTGTCGGCGTAGAACGTCAGCAGATCCGTGGCCTCCTCGTCGATCTCGCCATCGCAGTCGTTGTCGACTCCGTCGCACACCTCGGGAGCGCCCGGGTAGGCCGCGGCGTTCAGCGCGTCGCAGTCCTCCTCGTTCTCCACGCCGTCATCGTCGAGGTCCTTGTCCGCACAGCCAACCGTCGCAGCGAGTGCTGCGAGGGCGAAGAGCAGGTTCCGCATCTGTCCTCCAAGTGTGAAACGTATCGGCGACTCTGCCACGAACTGTCGCAGATTGCGATGACAGCTGGCGACGGGTCGCGGGGTGCGCCGGGTCGTCGGCGTCGCCGGCTCACCGCATGATCATGCGAGGTCAGACCTCGAGCGTCTCGCTACGCTGGCCGGGCGCCCCCGTCTGGCGCGACAGCTGGGAGTGTGTCGATGTTTGGCTCCGTGAAGCTGATGGAACAGCAGGCCGCCGCGAAGGAGGCCGCGCCGCCCGAGGCCCCGCAGGCCGCACCGGCCGCGGAGTCCAACGCCGAGGTGCAGGAGCAGCTCGAGGCCGAAGGTGTCGCGCCGGAGGAGGGCACGCCGGTGCTCGACCAGGTCGGGGCCGGGCAGGGGATTCCGAAGGTGCCGGTTCCGGGCCGGCCGAGCCCGCTGACCACCACGATGCCCCCGACCAGCACCAACGGCCCGTTCATGCGCCAGGCGCCGAGCCAGATCAAGGTCCTGGAGCTGGGCGGCGACGAAGACCGGGACTGATCTCCGCACGGATCTGTCGGTCCGGTGCGTTGGAGTCTCCCCGGGTGGTACCGTCCCTCCGGGAGGAACGTCGTGACCGGCAGTGCGCGAGGTGAGGGCGTGGCCCGCCGACTGGCACGCGTGGGAGGGGCGGCCTTCGTCATGCGCGTCGCGGCTCGCCTCGGGGGAGACCTCGAGCTCCGGATTCCCGAGGGTGTCTCTGCTCTAGAGGCGGCCGAGGCGCTCGTCGGGATCTGCCGGAGAGAAGGGCTGCTGGAGGAGCTGGAGGCGGCGAGCTCCGCCATGCGGCAGGAAGACCTCACGACCCACATCCTCGATCTCGACAGCGTCTGTGATCGCGTCCGTGTGGAGGACTTCACCGGTCGGGAGTGGCTGCTGGCGCGCATCGATGCCTTCATCGAGCAGCAGGCCAGCGGCTATGTGATCGTCGAGGCGGCTGGCGGGCTGGGCAAGAGCTCGCTGGCCGCTCACCTGATGGTCGACCGGAACGTGCCTGGCGTGTTCGTGGAGCTCGCGCCGGGCGCCGCCGGCGGCTCTCACGTCTACCGCAGCCTGGCCGCGTCCGTCGTGGTGGCGTGGGGGTGCAAGGACGAGGCACTCGAGCGGCAGGTTCGGCTTGGGCAGGTGGTCGACGCCGTGGACCTGATGCGGGTGGTGCAGGCGGCCGACGTCGACGGACCGCGCGTGTTGGTCATCGATGGCCTGGACCTCGCCGACGACGGGGGTGAGCCCGGGAACGCACTGGCGCTGCCTCGGCGTCTGCCGGCCGGGGTGTTCATCGTCGCGACCCGCAGGCCCGGTCGCAGCCTGGATGTCGACAGCCGCCTCGTGCTCGATCTGGCCGCGACCGAGCCAGCCAACCTGGACGATCTGCGGCGCTACCTGGATCGCGCTCTGGGCCGCGAGCCGCTCGCCGGAGTCGCGGTCCAGGCGCAAGGCGGGCCAGCAGCGCTGCGCGACGCCCTGGTGGACCGCAGCGAGGGCGTGTGGATCTACGTGCACTTCGCCCTGGCCGACCTGGCCTCCGGCCGACTCCAGGTACAGGGGTTGGCCTTTCCCCAGGGCCTTCCCGCCTACTACCGCTCCATGGTGCTCGGACTCAAGAGGCGGGCGGGTCCAGCGTGGTTCGCCGATCGACTCGACCTGCTCGGTGCGCTGGGCGCGCTGCGTGAGCCGGTGTCCGTCGAGGCGGTGTGTGACGTCGCTGGCGTGCCATGCACGGCAGAGGTCCGCTCGCTGTTCACTGGAGCGTGGCGCGCCCTGGTGGGATCCAACGCGCACGGGCGGGTCATGGTCTACCACCAGTCCTTGCGGGACTACCTCCGCGGCATCGGCGGGCTCATCGAGTCCACGTCGGAGCGCGCGTTCAGGGGCGAGCTCGCTGCGGCTGTCTCGCGCGGTCATGTGCGTGCGGCGGACGTGCTCCTCCGGTCCCTCGAGGGGCCGCCGGAGGGGTGGGGGACGGGGGCACCAGACGGATTGTCTTCAGGCTATCTCCGCCGACATCTGGTCGGGCACCTGCTCGACTGCCGGCGGTTCGCCGACCTCGCGGTCGTGCTGGAAGCCAGGACGGACGACGCACGCCCTGCGTGGATGGCGATGCACGTACGGGCACGGGACATCGCCACCTGGCACCGCTCCATGCGGCTGGTGGTTCGCAGCGTGGTTCGACGCTACCGCGACGTCGACCCGGTCATGGCCCTCGCGCAGATGATGAAGGGGGGAACCGTCGTGCTGGCTCCCGACGAGATCGAGGGCCTGCCCGTCGCTGCGACAGCCATCGCCCAGCTCGTCCGGGCGAGGCGTAGCACCCGGCAGGAGCCCGGCGCCGTGGCGGGGCGGTTCGCCTCCGGCGAGCTCACGCTGGACGACGCCGAGACGCTCCTGGCGGACATCGATCATGGCCCTTCGCGGATCGAGGGCCTGATTGCGCTCGCAGGGGTGGCACCGCCCGGTGAGTCCGTTCGACTGCTCGAAGACGCGCTGCGCGTAGCGAGACTGGATGTCGATGCTCACGAGGCGCTGATCCGGCAGGCTCCCGTGGTGCCTCATCTGGATCCGCAGCGCACGGACGAGGTGCTGCGCGCCGTGATGGACGCCGCTCCGACGTTTCTCCCGCTCCACGCCGCGCACCTGCTACGGACCTACTGGGACGTCCTGGGTCCCGACGAGCGGCAGCTGGCGGCCGACCGGCTGGGTCAGGACCTCGAAGAGGAGGTGTCCTCGTTCGTCCACTCGCACCGCTCCTTCGGGGTCGTGTGGCCTGATCTGGGGCCCATGCTCGGGGAGATGTCTGCCGATGTGCGTGAGGGAGTACTCCGCGCGCTCGTCTCGTGGGCTGGCCACACGTATCGGTGGAATCCGCTGCTCATTCAGAGGACGCGCTCGCTGTTGCCACATCTGACCGAGGCCGAACAAGCGAGGATCGACCATCAGTGTGGTGAGTGGCTGTTGGAGGGAGCTGGCGATCTACCTCCGTCATCGCCCGATGATGACTCGGGCCGGCTGCGACAGGACTACACGGACAAGGTCGAACTGCGCGCAGCTGCACGCGCGCCCGGGATGTCCGTCGAGCGGCTGACGGCGGTCGGGGAGATCCTCCTGCCCGATGCGACCCCATCGGAGGATGCGGAGTGGGTCGACCGAGCGGATGCGCTCGCGCTCGCCCGGATCGGCCGTCGAATCCGACGGCCCGAGTGGGTCGAACAGGGGCTCTCCGTCCTGGATTCTGACCTGCTGGGCGAGGCCGACGTCGAGCTCTGGCTGGTGCGGAGGCCTCGTGGAGCCACCGCCGAGGACGTGCACCTGTTCCGACGGAGCCTGGAGGGTTTTGCACTCAGCCCGGTCGGCGTCGTCGCCCGCCTGGTCCATCGGCTGGACTACGAGGATGACGACCATGCGGTGGAGGCGGCACTGCAGGAGGTCGTCGCCACGGCAGACGATCCGTTGGACCGGTGCGCTGCGATCTGGCTGACCCGCGCCGTGTATCTGGACCGTGAGCTGCTGATCTTGGCGAAGGGCGCGTCCACGCCGTGGGAAGCAGCATTCCTGACCTCCCTGGCGGGACGGGTCGGGCAGCGTCCGCCTGCATTCCGCAGCCACGCGCACGCGCTGCTATGGAGCGCCGCAGAGGTGGTCGGCACGGAGGGCCCGCCACCTCGGGCGACGCTGGAGCGCGCGTTCGGGACCGCCATGGCAAACCCGGAGTTCTGGCTTACGCCGACCGTGATCGCGGCCATCGCCGAGCGCGCGCCTCCCGCGCTCCGTGTCGGACTGTGGCGCAAGGCCTGGACACTGGCGTTCCGGTGCGCGGACCGCGTCCCCGAAGCGCTCTGCTGGATCGGCTTCAGGGTCTCGACGAGCCTGGCCATGGAGGTGCACCAGCGTGCAGCCCTGGCCGGACTGCTCGACGCGCTCGCCGAAGGCGACAGCCAGGCGTTGTTCCACACGATGATCGAGCTGACCCCGTTCCTCGAGGAGGCATTTGGTGGACACGTCGCTTCCGAGCTCACCGCGGCGATGCTCGCGGAAGGGCTCTGGACCCACCCGGCGGTCGTGCAGCGCGGTCCTTCCTGAGGCAGCCTTGCCTCGCCGGGCCGCACGGGCCGGAGGTCTGACACGGGTCGCCATCGGTCTCGGCCCTCGACCCCTGTACGCCGCCCGCCCGAACACGGACTTCGATAGGACTCGCCCCACCGCCCGCTGTAGCCTCCCCCCATGAAGCGTTTCACCGACTGGTGGGTGTTCCAGCTCGAGCGGCTGCTGCTGCGGGGGGCGCAGGTGCGCCTGCTGCTCATGGCCCTCGCCATTGTCGCGGTCTCCGTCACCGGCGGCGTCGCGCTGGTGCTGATCGGGGCGCCCGAGGGACCGCTCGACGCGATGTGGTGGGCCTTCCTCCGGCTCACCGACCCCGGCTACCTCGGTGACGACGAGGGGCTCGCCCGCCGCATCCTCTCGACCCTGCTCACCATCGCCGGGTACGTGCTCTTCATGGGCGCGCTCATCGCGATCCTCACCGAGTGGCTGCACCGGACGGTGGCGTGGCTGCAGCGGGGGGAGACGCCGCTGGTGCGCTCGGGGCACATCGTCGTGCTCGGCCTCACCCCGCGCACGTCGGTCATCATCGAGGAGCTGCTTCGCTCGGAAGATCGCGTTCGTCGCCTGCTCCCGGTCGGCCGCGGGCGTCGCCTCGTCGTCGTGGCCCTCGTGCACGAGCTTGACGAGGACATCCGCGCCGGACTCGCCAGTCAGCTGGGCAAGAGCTGGAACGACCAGCAGGTGATCCTGCGCAGCGGCACTCCGCTCATCGAGGAGCACCTGCTGCGGGTCGACTTTGCCCACGCCGCGGCGATCCTCGTGCCCGGGCCCGAGGGCACCGACGCGACCCCGGCCGAGCGGGACGCGGGCACCCTCAAGACGGTGCTCTCCCTGGCCAATCACCCGGCGATCCGTGAGAGCGCGCATCCGCCGAGGATCATCGCGGAGATTGCCGACGCGCGACTGCTGGGGGTGGTGCACGCCGCCTATGCGGGCAGCCTGGTGCTCCTGCCGACCCAGCGGATCGCCAGCCGGCTGCTCGCCCAGAACCTGCGCCACCGCGGGCTCTCCTACGTGCTCGCCGAGCTGCTCGCCTTCCACACCGGCAACGACCTGTACTTCAAGCCCTTCGCCGAGGCCGCCGGGCAGCACGCCGTCGACGTCCTCGCCGGAGTCCGGGGCGGGCTGTGCCTGGGGCTCGTGCGCGAGGACGCCGGGACGTACGCCGCGTACCTCAACCCGCCCCGCGACCTCGTGGTGCGCGCGGACGATCGCTTCGTGGTGATCGCCCGGACCTGGGAGGGCATCTCCTACGATGGCCCGGAAGAGGCGCCCGAGCCCCTCGACGCGCCCCCGCGCATCGTGCAGGACTGGCCTCGTCCCCGGCGGATCCTCGCCATGGGATGGGGCGGCCGCGCCCGGCTGCTGCTCCACGAGCTCGAGACCTACGCCGACGAGTCCTTCGAGGTGGATCTGCTCTCGGTCATCCCCATCGAAGAGCGCGAGGCCGAGCTGGCGCGTGCCGGCTGGCGCTCCGAGCACGTCGCCCTGCGCCACCTGGTGGGCGACTACGTGGACCTGCAGGACGTCCGCGCCCAGGACCTGAGCCGCTACGACAACCTCGTCATCCTGGGGCGCGACTGGCTGGAGGAGGGGGAGGACGCCGACAGCCAGACCGTGCTGGGCGCGCTCATCGTCCGCGCCGAGCTCGCTGGGCTCGAGCGCCGCCCGTCGGTCCTGGTCGAGCTGATGGACCCCGACAACGCCCGCCTCTTCGATGCCCACCCCGGCGAGGTCATCCTCTCGCCCGAGGTCATGGGCCGGATGATGGCCCACGTCGCGGTGCGCCCCGAGCTCCAGGCGGTGCTGGACGAGCTCTTCACGGTCGGCGGCGCCGAGATGCACTTCCGCCCTGCACGCCACTATGGCCTGGGACAGGAGACCGTGCGCTTCGGCGACCTGCGCCGTGCCGCCGCGGCCCGCGGGGAGATCGCCCTGGGGCTGCGGATTGGCACGACTCCCATCGACGTCGCCGGCGAGCTGGAGCTGGCCCCTGACGACGACGCCACCTTCGACCTGGACGAGCACGCGCTGATCCTGGTGCTGACGACGTACTGAGCGGGGGCCGTGGGGGAGCGATCGGCCCCACGCCGCGCGGGGAGCGGTTACCGCAGCCCCATGAGAACCGACTTCCAAGGCGAGTGTCTCTGCGGGGAGGTGCGCTACCGCATCTCCGGAACGCCGGGTCCGCTGTACCTCTGCCACTGCAGCCGCTGCCGCAAGCTCACCGGCTCGGCCCACGCGGCGAACCTGTTCCTCTCCGACGCCGAGCTGGTCTTCGAGCGCGGCGGTGACCACGTGCGCACCTACCTGCTGCCCGGCACCCGCAAGACCAGCGCGTTCTGTCTGACCTGCGGCGCCGCGATGCCCCGGGAGCGCGTGCCGGGCTCGGTCCTGCTGCCGGTGGGCTCCCTCGACGACACGACGGACCTCACGCCCACCGCACACATCTGGGTGGACAGCCGCGCGGACTGGGAGGACGCCCTGCCGGACACCCCGCGCTTCGGGGACAACCCCCGCTAGCCTCTTGCCACGGTCGGACCCGTGCAATCGAAGGAACGGAGCCCTCGCGACGTCCAAGGGACACACCTTCTGCCAGGAGGAACCCATGGAACGCAGCCTCATCTCCCTTCGTGGAACGGCGGCGGGCGCGGGTGACCTGGCCGGTCGGCTGGTGTTCGTGCTGGGCATCCTGGCCAGCGTGGTCCTCTCGGCGGTGTCCGGCGGTGTGGCGCTCGCATTCTCGGCGTTCATCCTGCCTGCTCTGCACGCCATGCCCGACCCCGAGGCGGTGGAGGTCATGCAGCAGGCCACCCGCGAGGTGCCGGCGAGCTTCGTCCTCGTGCTGCTCGGCACAGCCGTCTCCCCGGCGGTCCTGGTCGCAGCCGACGTGATCCGTCGCGGCTGGCGCGCTTGCCCCTGGCTCGCCATCGGCACCGTGGCCTACGCACTCGGCGTCGTCGGCGCGACGCTGGGCGGCACCATGCCGCTCAACGAGTGGCTGCACACGCTCGACAGCGCGACCCTGCACAGCGACGCCTGGCTCGGCTACGCGACCGCCTGGGGTGGGTTCAACAACGTGCGGATCCTCGGCGCCGCCGTCGCCTCCGCGCTGCTGACCATCGCCATGCTGCGGCGCTGACGCCCGGACGCTCAGTCCGTCCGGGCCCAGTCCACCCGCTCGGCGAGGAGCCAGTAGTAGTCGACGTTCTTGGCGATCGCCTCGAGGCCGTGGCCGTTCTCGCGCGCCATGGCCGCCAGGTGGTCCAGGACCCAGCGCGCCCGCTCCAGCTCGCTGGTCGCCGAGCCGGACGGCACCTGCTGAAAGGCCTGCTCGACCGCCTCCATGGGGTGATGGGGCTGCTCATCGAGCTCGGAGCCGTCGGGCAGGGCCTGCACGCTCTCGGCGACGAAGCAGGACAGCAGGGTGCGGCGGAAGCTCCTGGGCGTGAGCGGCTGGGTGGGCACCGTCACGTCGGAGTCGCCCATCATCTCGTCGCGGCACACGGGCAGCTGTTCCGCCTTCCAGGCCAGCAGTCCGCCGGTGAGGTTCCAGATCTCCCTGAACCCCGCGCCCAGGAGCTCGTCGCGGAGGATGCCGCTGCGACGACCGGACAGGCAGGACAGGGCGATGGGGGTGTCGCGCCCATAGCGGGCGGTAAACGCGGACAGGTCATCGCGAATGGACTGCTCGGGCATCCACACGGAGCCGGGGATCCACCCCATTCCGCTCGTGCGCTCGTCGACGTGGCGGATGTCGATGATGGGCAGGTGGCGGGCCTTGGCGAGGGTGACACAGTCGATCTCGAAAGACTGGGATCTCGGATCGCGAGACATGCAGGGGCTCCTGGACCGGTCAGAACGTCATCGAGATGGAGGAA
>CALATR010000441.1 GCA_937891875.1 uncultured Pseudomonadota bacterium
CGAACGCCGCGGCGATGGCGATCCCGAGCCCTCCTGCGACGGCTCCCACGGTTGCGGTGTTCTTGTTCATCAGCTGCCTTCCAGGTCGGGCGTGGTGGTAGAGGACTGACCGTCCGAGCTCGCGCTGCGGCCGTCGCCCGTGTCGGTGTCGTCGCCGGAGTCGATCGCGGCGCTGACCGTGCGGAGCTCGGCGCCGGCGGGATCCGCGCGCAGCACGAGACCGACGCCGACCATGCCGGCGGACACGACGATCCCGAGGGCTGCGAGGGCGACCAGGGCGACCAGCATGAAGCGGAGGTCCTGCCGCATGTGGCGGATCTCCTCGACGACGGAGAGCAGGATCGCCTCAGTGGACGTGAGCTGTCCGTCCCGGGTGAGCGCTGCGCGCAGGGCGTCCGTGCTGGTGTTGTCGCCGATCATGCCGTCACCAGCGTGGCGATCTGGCGCTGCCAGAGGGAGAACGGCAGCACGACCTCGCCAGCGGCGCCGGCGGCCATGTTGCCGACCGAGAGCACCAGGCGGTCCACGGCGGACGGGAGCGCCGCGCTGGCGATCGGCTTGAACGCCTGCTCGGCGCCGTCCTTCAGCGAGCTCGCCCACATGGACAGCTCCGCCGACTTCTTCCATGAGTAGGTGAGGACGACCTCGTCGAGGTCGGCGTCATCCTCGTCCTGGGCGGCCTCGGCGGCTACCAGATCGATCTGCTGGTTGTTGTGACAGAGCAGGCGACGTCCGGACGCGCCGAGGCGGAGCCCACCGTGGCAGCCGTCGTTGGGCCACCCGGTGTCACCCGTTCCGCGGCCGACGGAGAGCACGATGTAGGGCACGACGCTGCCGGCGATCCCGGTGGGGCTGCCCTCGAGCTTGATCCGGAACTGGTAGCGGTGGCCGTCCTGCAGGGCGTCGAGGTCTTCGAGCAGGGCCGCGCGGAAGTTGCCGCGCTGCAGGAACGTGCGCGACAGCGCCCGGTTGAGCGTGGCCGTGTAGAGGTTGCCCGACGTGGTCAGGCCCGTGAGCACGCCGTCCTGGTCGCTGGCCGAGCCCCAGATCGAGAACGGCAGCTGCCGCCAGGGCGTGCCCACCGACTCGAGCGTGCCGGGCGTCACGACGACCTCGGCGCCGGACTGGGGGATCACGATCGTCATGGGCGGCGCTCCCAGTGCGGGAGCACACGCAGCACGTGCCGCACGGCGTGGGCCTGGTTGGGTGTGCCGTAGAGCCACAGCCAGCCCGTGCAGCCGCCGTCGTCGCTCTCGAGGCGGTAGGTGCGCCAGGGCTCGACGTTGACGAGCGTGGGGTTGGTGGCGTCGGCCTGCGTCTGGAGCAGGACGCTGCCGTCGACGTCGGAGCTGCTCTCGCGACGACGGATCCGGGTGACCAGCGAGGTCGCACCGGTGTTGTCGAGGATGTACGCCTCGTAGCCCACGATCGTCCCCCACGCGGGCACGCGGACCATCACGAAGCTGTCGCCCGAGGGCTGGTCGTTCTGGACCTCGATCTCGAGGGGGTTGGCGGGGTTGGCGAAGTCGCGCTGACGCTTGCTCATGCGACCCCCGGATCAACGTCGAGCTCGACATGCGGGAAGTCCTTGAAGCTCGCCCAGTTGCCGCCCCAGGTCAGGCCTCGAGCGACCGCTGCGCGGCCGAACGCCTGGAAGAAGTCGTCCGCCATCCGCTTGGCGACGTCGTCGCCCGGTGTGGCGTCGCTGCGGGTGTTCCAGGTGCCCCAGCCGATGATCTGGCCTGGCCGGGTGGGATGCGGGCGGCCGTCGATGACGTCAGCCGCGAGTCCCTCGCCGTGCTTGCCGAGCTCGGGCGTGAGGGTTGACTTCGTGTTCTCGTACAGCCAGCGCTGCCGCTCAGCGCTCCGCACGGTCTCGAATACCTTGGGTTGGAACCCCTGGGCACGCAGGTCGCCCAACACCGCCTCGAGCACGCTGCGGAAGCGCGGCTGGAGCAGGCTCATGGCGTTCATGGGCTTGGGCTGGGCGCTGGGGCTGGCCATGGTGGATCCGCGGGTGGGCGTGGAGGTCGAAGACGAGGCGCGGCTGGCTGCCGCCGTCTTGCGCACCGCCCAGACGGTCAGTCCGACGACACCGCCGAGTGTGGCGACGCCGGCGACAGCACCTGCAGCGATGGCGAGGGGGACGGGCATGGGTCAGGCAACGCGATCCGAAGTGGAGAGAAGCATCAGGCCAATGCCGAGAATCGCGGCAGCGCCGCCACCGATCCCGGTGATCGGCCCCTGCAGGGGCGCCAGGAGCGCTCCGACACCGCCAGTCGCCGCCGTGACGGCGATCTCGTCGACAGGGGACGCCGCAGCACCGCCTCCGAGGGCCAGGGTGAGCCCGGTGACGAAGAGCCCGGGGCTCTTGATCAGCGGCTTGTCGGAGCTCTTCCGGCGGGAGCGGCTGGTACGAGCGGACATCAGATCCTCCGGATCGCGGCGATTGCGCCGATGACAAGGGCTGTTCCGGCGACCGCACCGCCGACGATGGCAGCCGTGCGAAGCGACTTGCCGACCTCAGCGATCAGCTTGTTGCCGAGCTGGTTGACGGTGTCGTCGAGCTTGTCGGTGGACTCGACGACGGCCTCCTCGGTCGCGTCGAGGACCTCCTGCGGCGTGACGATGATGTCGTCAGCGGCGTCGTACACGGCGTCGCCGACGTCGGACGCGCCGCCCACGGTGTCGACGACGGCCTGCTGACCGTCCGAGACCGTCGTCGTGACGGTGTTCTGCACGCTCGAGGTGAGCAGCTTGCCGACGAGCCACCACATCAGGTCACCACCGGTGCCTGGGGCGGCGGGTTCGCCTCGGTCTCGCGGGCCGCCTTGTCACGGCGATCGCGCTCGCCGGTGCTGACGACGTAGGCGAGGCCGAGCACGCTCGCGATCGTGCTGACGACGGCGAGAGCGAGCCCGTAGCGCTGGAACTTCGGGAGGGGCTTGGCCATGGGGGCGCCTCGGCAAGGGGTGGAGAGAGGCGCCGCCGGCGGCGACGAGCAGCGGTGCGCGCGCGACCAGGTCGCGCCCGGAGCTGCAGGCGGAGCTCCGCCGGCGGCAGCGGCAGGCGCCGCGGCTAGCGCCGCAGCAGCGTCTGCAGGCCGGAGAGCGGACCGCTCTGGGGGCTGACCTGGCTGCCGCGCGGCGTCTTGCCGCCGGGGGGACACCCGCCGCCCTTCATGATCTGACGCAGGTCCTCCTTGCGGATGGCGTAGGCGTCGAGGGCGAGCAGCACGTTGACGGTGCCCGAGCCGATCGCGTTGAGGACCTCGAGGGTGGCGTTGTCGAGCTGGCAGTCGATGCGCAGCTCCTTCGGCTTGCCCTTGTCGTCCGCCGCGAACGCGCCCCAGCCGCGGGGGGCCGCCACGGCAGCCTCACCGTCGGCCGCGGTGGTCTGGGTGGTCTCGACGAAGTCGTAGCCGGTGCCGATCGCCCAGGGACTGGCCGGCACGTAGATGTCGCCGGTGTCGCCGCGCTCGTTGTACTTGAAGCCGAACGAGGCGCGGGCTTCCTCGATCTCCGGCGAGCTGATGATCTGGCCATCGGCGGCGGAGAGGAAGATGGCGTAGCGCTTCGCCACGATCAGCGACTCGGAGTCCTGGGTCAGCAGGGTCTTGATCGGCCCGGCCAGCATGTTCGTGGTCACGGTCAGGTCGATCAGCGACGCCACGGACTGGTCGGAGGTGGTGCGGTAGAACAGCGGACCGTGCTTGACCGACTTGTGCGGCGCCCAGGGGGCACCACCGAAGCCGATCGACTGCAGGTAGACGGCGAGCTCATCCATGTTCATGGCGACGTTCTCCTTGTGGGGAGCGGTGAGGCGGCGGGGATGCTGGGCCTCGGGGTGGTGGAGGGGATTGGTCCCCCCGGCCTCCGCCGCGCGAGCTCGGGCTGGGCCTCGAGCTGGCGCCTCGGGGTGCCGGGCGGTCCGAGGCGTCAGGCGGCCTGCTGCTCGAGCATCCGCTGGCGAACGATCTGGCCGCCGCGGATCATCAGGCTCGAGAGCCCGGACCACAGCACGCCCTTGCTGCCGTTGACGACGTGGTGGCTGCCGAACAGCGCGCCGGCGGCGACGCCGGCACCGCCGACGAGCAGCGCGATCAGGTCGGTCGGGATGGGGCCGACCGACGGCAGGCCGCCCAGGATGGCGCTGGTCACGATGAGGGTGGGCGCCTCGAGCAGCATCGCGCCGAACGCGGAGCTCATCGGGGCCTTCTTCGCGACGTCGCGGGCCTTCTTGTTGGCGGCGAGACGGCCGCGCTTCTCCTTCTCGAGCTGGGCCCGGGCGCGGCTGACCATCGCGGTCGAGCTCGACTTACGGCTGGAGCGGGACTTCTTCTGCTTCTTCACGGCGGCGGCGGCCATGCGTACCTCGCGGAGGTTGGTCGCCTTCGTCCTAGAGCTGCCCTCGGTACAGGACACGTGTTCAGGGGGTTTTCCGCACGCGGAAAAACTCCGACAAACCCGTCGCTGACACGCTTTGCCTCCGGTCCGTCATGCCAGTGAGCCACGAACAGACCATCCACCTCCGCAGCCAGGCCCGCCGCCTGGTCAAGGGAGCGCCCGAAGATCTCGAGGGGCTGTACGTGCGCGCTCGCGAGGGCGACAGCCGGGAGAGCCGAAAGCAGGTCGAGAGCGAGGAGATCAGCGCCGACGACCTGGCCGAGCTCGAAGACGTCCTCCGGGAGCTGATCAAGGGCTGGGTCGAAGAGCGCAGCCAGGGACCCGTCGGCTGGATGTGGGTCGAGCTCATGCCGAAGTCCGGCAGCAAGCCGCACTCGTCCACGCTGGCGATCCCGATCGGCAGCAACCCTGCCGACGACGTCACCAGCGAGAAGGGCGCGATGGCCGCGCTCGCGAAGATGGCCGTCAGCTGCAACGACCTGCTGGCGAGGCTGCTCGAGAAGGCCATGGACAAGCTCGACAGCGCCCTCGAGGACACGACCGAGGCGCTGGTTGCGGCCCGCGAGGCCGAGGTCTGGGAGGAGGCCGCCCGCCAGGACAACAAGTGGGAGGCGATGGCCGAGACGATCAACAACCTGGGCACCGAGCTCGGGCCAGGCCTGATGGACGTGGCCAAGGTGTGGTCGGAGGTGGCGCAAACCTACGTGCAGAACGCCGCCAGCGGCGCGGGGGACAGTGGTGGAGAGGGCTTCCCCGCGCCGCCCTCCGACGGAGCACCTCCCGAGGAGTTCCTGCGCTGGTTCAAGAGCCTGCCCGAGCACGTCCAGCGCGGCCTGATCACCCCCCTCCGCAAGGCGGCAGCCGCCAAGCCGTCCAAGCCGAAGACGAGCAAGCCCGTCCACCGGCCACCGAGCGCGAGCTCCGAGCCCACGCCCGACCAGGCCGACGAAGACGACGACGAGCCCACGCCCAGCGAGGATCCGGGAGGCGAGGATGGCGACTGACGATCCGTTCGCCGAGCTGTTCGGCGACGTCGACCTGCCCGAGCCGCGCACCTGGCGCGACGAGGTCGCCGCGGTGGTCGAGCTCGAGGACGAGACGGAGGCTGCCGAGCAGCTCGTCAGGGCCATCGAGGCCGTATTCCGCGACGCGCCCAAGCTGGTCACCAAGCCCCAGCTCGACCGCGTGCTGCTCGCGGCCAAGGGGGCCGGCTGGAAGGCGACCCAGTTCATGGGGGCGCTGTTCTGATGCTGTACGGACTCGTCGATCGGATGTTCGAGTGGGTGGCGCTCCGCTGCGTCGCCTTCCTCTTCGACTTCCAGGGCTTCGCCGCGATGACGGTCTGGTCCCACCACGTCGATCCCGAGCCCTGCGAGGGCTGCGGTGAAACCCACGACCGCAGTGGCGGGATCCTCATCCTGCGCGATCCGCGCCTGTGGCACACGTTCGTCGAGCTCGCCAACGCGCTGGATCGCAACGCGCCCCACGGACTCGGTGCCGTCGACAGCGTCACCGCCCAGCTCAACAAGCGCGCCCGTCGCGAGGCGAGGCGCGGGCCGCCCAACAAGTACGCCCAGCCCGAGGTGATCGATGAACCGTGAACAGATCCTGGACGAAGCCCCGCCCGACATCGTCGGCGAGCTCATGCTCGAAGCCCTGGCCTGCCTCGAGCGCAGCCCGCACGGCTCCAAGCGCCTGACCGAGCTCATCGACGAGACCGGCCTGCGCCGCGCGTTCGCGGGCGCGACCAGCGACCACGACGGCCCCGATACGTCGGACGGCCC
>CALATR010000442.1 GCA_937891875.1 uncultured Pseudomonadota bacterium
GCCGACGCTCCATCGCGTGCTGCACGAAGCTGACGTCCTCGGGATTGGTCAGCCGCGACAGCCGCGGCCCGTCCTCGCCCAGGGTCTTCTCCACCGTGCGCGCCTGCCCGGGGGTGATCACCAGGACCCGGTAGGGGAAGCGCACCGGATCGCACGGGCGGACCAGGCCCTCAACCACGTCCTCCTCGGCCCAGAACAGGGGATCGTCCTGATTCATCTGGGCGAGGGTCGCAAGCGCGACCGGCTCGCGCGGGGTGATCTGGGGGATCGCCTCGGGCAGGGGCTCGAGGTTGGGCTCGGCGACGATGGCGTCGGGAGTCTCCGCCTCGATGACCCGCGGGGGCAGGCGCGGGGGGGCGTAGCTGCTGCCGTGCACGGTGCGCAGCAGCTGGGTGGCGATGGGCTGCACGTCGTGGAGCAGGTCGACCCAGCGGGCGTCCTCGACGATGTCGGCCATGTCCGCCGTCTTTCGGAGACGGTCGTCCCCGAGCACGCCGACCAGGCCCGGCCCCAGCTCCCGGGGCTTGCGGGTCGCGATCCACACCCCGCCGACGACGATGCGGATGCCGGGCTCGACGCCGGTCTGGGGCAGGCCCAGGGCGCCGCGGCGCTCGTTGCCGGACACCGCCGCGACCCGCTTGACCCCGAAGAGCTGCACGTTGGTGCTGCTGCGGTAGCCGAAGGGCGCGCTGCCGTTGAGCAGGATGGGGATGGGGGTGTACAGACAGCGCTCCTCCACCAGGCTGGCCTGCCGGGGGGAGGGGTCGCTGCCGGTCATCCGGTCGAGCCAGCCGCCGCCGCGCTCGCAGTACAGGTAGGTCCCGGCGAGCCCGGTGCCCGAGACGCCCACGTCGCCCTTGCCCGACTTGTCGAGGTCCAGGCGCGCGGTGCCGCCAGCGCTGCCGTCGCCGCTCTCGATGCGGATCCGTCGGGTCTTCCTCTGCAAGAGCGCGTTCACGCCGATCGCCGTCTGCATCAGGTAGCGGGTGTCCGCCCGCCCCTGGTCGGCGAAGAGGTAGTCGAAGATCTCCTCCAGCTCGCCGCGCTGGATCGTCTTGCCGCCGACCCAGGCCACGGTGAGGGCTTCGGTGGAGGTGTCGACCGCGATCCAGCGCGCGCCGGCGAAGACCGCGGCCTGGACCAGCTCCAGCACCGCCTGGTCCGGATCCCGGAGGCTGAACTCGCGCATCTTCTCGATGGCCTTGCTGCGGGCCAGGGTGAAGGCGCGCTTCTCCACGAATGTGCCCGGGGCGCGGCTGCGCTCCAACAGTGCGTCGAGCTGGCTCATGCGTCCGCCTCCGCCAGCTCGCTCGCCGCCGAGAAGAGTCGCTGGAACGCCGGTTCCCCCTCGAGATCCTCGTAGAGGAGCACGGCCTGGCACAGGGCGAGGGCGGCGAGATCGGCATCCCCGAGGGACGCCGCGACCAGCGCGCGCACGTGGGGGTGGTGGTGGTTGAGCAGCAGCGTGCGCCAGCGCAGGAAGGTGGGCAGCCAGATCCAGCCGTCGCCCTTGCGCTCGAACAGGCGGCCCCCGCGGGAGCCCTCGACGCAGAGATCGCGGACGGCGCCCTCACCGCCCATGTCGCCGACCGCGAGCTTGGCGCGGCCGGAGGTGGCCTTGCGCAGGAGCGCGTCCGCCTTCTCGAACAGGCGGCGCTCGTCGCTGGGCAGCTCGGCCATGGGGATCAGCTGGGGCAGGATGAAGCGGCCGCCGGCGGGCACGAGGCGGCGGGCCTGGGGGAGCAGGCCGAGGAGCTTGGGAGGCTCGGCGGCGAGCAGGAGCGAGCGGGTGGCGGCGGAGGGGCGGACCAGGATGATGTTCGCCTCGTCGAGCGCGTCGGCGAGCGGGCCATCGCCGGGATGCAGCAGCACCCGGCCGTGGCGGCCCTCCTGGCGCTCGATGGTCTCCAGGGAGAGGGGCTCGCGGTGGCCGCGGAACAGGGGGGCCTCGCGCAGGGCCTTCTGGAAGGGGTGGGCGCGGCTGCCCGCGGAGGCGAGCTCGCGGGCGAGGAGCGCGTGCCAGCGATCCATGTCCTCGCCCTTGGCACAGGCCTCGACGGCCGCGTCGAGCAGGCGGGTGCGCAGGCCGTCCGCAACCTGCACCACCTGGCGCATGACCTCCTGCCACGCGGCGTCCTGGAGCACGTTGTCGCGGGTCAGGGTGTGCTCGAGGTGGTCGCTGCGGACCTTGAAGGCGAGGTGGCCCAGGCGCTCGGCGAAGCCTCCCAGGACCTCGCGGTTGGCGCTGTTCACCAGCGTCAGGCCGCCGTTGTAGTAGCCGTAGCGGGGGGAGTCGGTGACGCCGACGACGATCTCGATCTGGTCGTCCTGGTGGGCGGTCTGCAGGTCGACCTCGGTCAGGGAGAACGGGTGGTTGATCGGCTCCGGACCTCGCTTCTCCGCGAGTGCGCCCGGGTCGGCGAAGGCGGCGAAGGGGTCGAGCGCGTCGCCACCGTCGGCGTCCGCGTCCTGCCGGGTGCGGTCCTCGAAGGTGATGGGCGTGTGCGAGTGCTCGCACCAGTAGCCGAGCACGTAGCGGACCTCGCGGACGAAGCGCTCGACGTCGTCGGCGCGCATCTCCTTGAAGAGGGTGAGGCGGGTGCCGGTGACCGGCTTGTCGACGCGGACCTTGTCGAAGGTGCGGTCGGGGTGGAAGAGCAGCTCCCAGTACTCGCCGTGGCGGCCGGTGTGTACGAGCACCGCGTCGGGGCGGATGGCGAAGATGCTGGTGAAGCCGATGCCGAACTTGCCGATCTTGGTGAGGTCGTCTTCCTTCGCCGACGAGAACAGCCGGGTCAGCTGCTCGTCGATGATGTGCTCGTCCATGCCCTCGCCGAAGTCGTCGACGTGCACGCTGACCACGCCCATCTGGTCCGGGCCGGGCTCGAACGCGACCGCTACCTCGACCCGGGGCGTGCCCGCGTCGAGGCTGTTCTGCACGAGCTCGCGGAGGAAGTCGAGCGGTCTCGCGAACTGGTTGACGAGGTTCGTGAGCGCCTGACTGGCCAGGCTGCGCGCCGCGATCACGTCCGACATGGGCTCCCCATCCGTCCGCAGCGTATTGGATCGGACGCGCGCTGACCGCTGCCGAAGCGCACCTCGTGAGTAGACTTGCGCCCATGACCGATCGCCGCCCCGCCCTGTCCTCCGACGGCAGCCTCCGATTTCGCAGGATCGGCGTGCCCTTGCGCCGCTTCAACGACCTGTTCCACTACCTGCTGCGGGTCAACTGGTGGGTGCTGCTCGGGCTCACCTTCGGCGCGTACCTCGCCGCGATCATCTTCTTCGCCTTGCTGTTCCTGCTGCAGCCGAAGGGCGTCGACGGCATGGAGGCGAACTTCCTCGACGCCCTGTGGTTCTCGACCCAGACCCTGTCGACCATCGGCTACGGCGGCATGACCCCGGTCAGCTTCTACGCCAACGTGCTGGTCTTCGTCGAGTCCTTCGTCGGGCTCGCCGGGGTGGCGATAGGCACCGGCGTGCTCTTCGCCCGGCTCTCGAAGCCCACCGCCAAGGTCGGCTTCTCCGACGTGATGGTCGTGCACCGGCGCGACGGCGAGCCCACCCTGATGCTGCGCATGGCCAACGAGCGCAACAACCAGATCGTCGAGGCGCGCATGACCCTGTCGGTGCTGCTCGACACCGTCACCGCCGAGGGTGACCAGATGGGCCGCCTGTTCACGCTGGAGCTCGAGCGCAACACCTCGCCGCTGTTCACGCTGACCTGGACGGCGTTTCACGTCATCGACGAGGACAGCCCGCTGTTCGACCTCGACAACGGGCCGGTCGACAGCCGGGTCCGGGCGTACATCGTCACCTTCTCCGGCATCGACGACACCTACAGCCAGACCGTGCACGCCCGCAAGATCTACCTCCCGGACGACGTGCGCATCGGCGCCCGCTTCGTCGACATGCTCTCCCGCCTGCCCGACGGCCGCACCCAGGTCGACCACACGGTGCTGTCCAAGGTCCAGCCCTGCCGGGGGTCGGAGGCGAGGGACCTGCCGGGGGCCGGGTGTCGGGTGCCGGAGGCGCCGGAGGGGGCGGAGGACGAGGTCGTCATCGAGGTGGACGAGGCGGGTGGGGAGGACGAGGAGGTCGGGGCGGGCGGCTAGCCCGCTCATGGGAAGTCGCGTGGCTTCGAGCGGGGGAGTGGCGGGTCGGTCTCCAGTCGCCAGTCGCCAGTCCAACCACAGCCGGTGGCGGGCTCCGAGATCTCGGTGCGCTGCGGGGAGTGGGTGAGCGCTGCGAGCGGGTGCTGCGCGGACAGCCAGTGCTGGTCGGTCGCACCATTCAAGGTCCCCCCGCCCTGGACGAGATACCAGCACCCCCCATCGGAGCGTTTCGTGCTGCAGGCCATCGTTGGTGACATTCCCGAGCCCCACAGCGAGCAGATCGTCGATCTGTGGGGCGAGCTGCAGCGGCGGTTCGGGGTGCACTCGGAGCTGACGGCGGAGTTCCCGCACTTCTCCCTGCACGTCGCCAATACCTACGCCGAGGACGAGCTGGTCGAGCGGCTCGGGGAGTTCTGCGCGGAGCACCCGCCGCTGCGGGTGCGCACCGCGGGGCTGGGACTGTTCACCCGGCAGCGCGCGGTGCTCTACATGCCGCTCGTGCGAAACCCCAGGCTCAATGCCTTTCATCGGGCGCTTTGGAAGGCGATCAGTGGGCTCGGCGAGGAGGTTCGGCCGTACTACCGGCCCGAGCGCTGGATCCCCCACGTGACCCTCGCCCACGACAACCTCGACCAGTACAACCTGGGCGGCGCGATCTCGTGGCTGGCGGACCAGCACCTGGACTGGGTCTTCGACGTCACGACCCTGTCGGTGCTCGAGGCGGACGGCACCGATCGCCGGGTGGTCGGTACGTTCGAGCTGTCCGGCGCGTCGGAGTCATGAGGGTCGGGCTCGTCGGGCTGCTGCTCGCGGGGGGATCGGCGTGGGCTGCAGAGCCCGCCACCCCGGTCGAGCGCCCGGTGAAGGTCGAGAGTCGTCAGGCGCTCTACGATGCGATCGCCGCCCTGCAGGGACCGGACGGCAGCCGCCCGCGGGTGCAGTTCCGCTTCCCCGACGACGAGCGTGCCCTGCGCTTCGCCCTCGATGGACAGGTCGCCGTCGACGGGGTCAAGGTCGCCGATCTGGGCGACGGACCTGTTCCGGCCGGCGCCTGCGTGGTGACGCTGGGCCGTGGGGACGACCTCATCTGGCGCTACCTGCCGTCCGCCGCGTGCCGGACCCGCACGATCGCCGAGCCCCCCGCCGAGGACCCTGCGTACGGCTGGGGCGTGCTCGCCGGGGCGCTGGTGGTCGGCAACCGCGGGGTGGGCGGCATGGTCTCCTTCGGGGGCGGTGCCGCGGTCGACCAGGGCGTCGAGCTGGGCCTCGGCGGCCGCCTGTGGGTCTCCTTCGAGGGCGCCCCCGACCAGCGCCTGGCGGCAGGCTCCGAGGCGGTGCTCCGCGCCGGCGACACCGGCTTCGTCGATCTCGGCGTCGGCGTCGTCGGCCTGTACGAGTGGATCGACGAGGAGGGCGTGCGGGGCACCTTCGGACCGCGCCTGGGCGTCGGGTTCACCGGGGCGGTCGGTGCCTATCTGGATGCGGACCGCACCGGCCTCGTCGCCCTGCGCGCCCGCTCCCTGCCCGCCCGGCGCTTCCTGGTGGCCGCGGAGATCGGCTGGCAGCCCCTGCGCAAGCGCGACTGATCGTGTGCGGGCTCACACACCGTGTCCTCGCACATCTCTCCGCAGCGGCTACAGTGGCGCCGTGATGACGACCCGCCCGTGCCCGGCCCCCCTCGCCAGCTGCCTGTGCTGCTGCTGCTGCTGTGTGTGTCCGTGCGCCGGGGGTCGCTTCCGCTAGACGACCCGTGTCCCCCGGCCAGCGCGCCGGGGTGGACTCGCTCTCGGTGTGCTGGCTCCCCACCAGGAGCCCAAGATGACCGTGCACATCCTGTTCGAGAACGACGCCTGGCTGCCGCCGCTCACCGATGCGCTGACCCGCCGAGGGATCGCGTACGAAGCCCACTTCCTCGAAGGTGGCGTCCTCGATCTGACCGCCGAGCCCGCCCCCGGGGTCTACCTCAACCGCATGTCGCCCTCGTCGCACACCCGGGGTCACCAGGGTGGCGTGCGCCTCGTCCAGGAGTGGCTCGAGGTGCTGGAGGCCCACGGCCGGCCGGTGATCAACGGAAGTCGGGCGTTCGCGCTCGAGATCAGCAAGATCCGCCAGGACGTCGCCCTGCGCGCGGCCGGCATCCGCACGCCCGAGACCCTCGCGGTCATCGACGGTGACCTGAAGGCCGCCGCACGCAGGCTGGGCCCGCCGTTCATCACCAAGCACAACCAGGGCGGCAAGGGCCTGGGCGTGCGCCTGTACCGCAGCGTCGAGTCCTTCGACGAGGCCGTCGATGCCGGCGAGGTCGAGGCCGGCCCCGGCGGGGTGGTGCTGCTCCAGCGCTACATCGAGCCCCGCGAGCCCTACATCACCCGGGTCGAGATCGTCGACGGGCAGTTCCTCTACGCCATCAAGTCCAGCACCGAGGGCGGCTTCGAGCTGTGCCCCGCCGACGCCTGCGCCATCGACGACGACGCCTTCTGCCCAGTCGACGGCGGCGACACCTTCTCCCTGCGCGAGGACCTCACCGCCGACGACCCCCTGGTCCAGGCCTACATCCGCTTCCTGGCCGACAACCGCATCGACCTCGCCGGCATCGAGTTTGTCGAGGACCGCGACGGCGTGCGCTGGACCTACGACGTCAACGGCACCACCAACTTCAACGGCACGCTCGAGGCCCAGCACGGCCTCGACGGCATGGGAGCCATCGCCGAGCTGGCGGAGCGGAAGCTCGGGGAGGTGGGGCGGAGGTTGTCGAAGGCGGGGTGAGACGGGGCGGGTCCTGGTGCGGATGCTCCACCGTCGGTGGGGCATTCGCCGCCAAGGGAGTCCGTGATCCGCGCGGTGGTCTTCACCACGGAGGAGCGGAGGACCTGAGATCTGACTGAGAAGGAACCACCCCGACGAGAGGCACGCGGTCGCTTCGGTCCGCCAGAGGCCCCTCCGTCAGATCTCCGGGGCTCAGCTCCTCAGTGGTGAGAGCAGATGCCTGCGTGTCGCGTCCCGTGGGTGCCCTGGGCTCCCAGCGCCGAGCCGCTCGCTCAGTGCCCGGCTGGCACGACCCGGATACGCCCCTCTCCCACCGTGGAGCACGCCATCTCCGTCGATCCCGCCACCCTGGCTCCGACCCGCCACATCGACAGCGATCACCCGGCGATCCGCGCCTTCACCGCCGAGCACGCGGCGGATCTCCCCCCTCGGGAGGCGGCGGTGGCGCTGTACTATGCGGTGCGGGACGGGCTTCGGTACAACCCGTGGCGGGTGCGCTTCCGGCGGGAGGACTACCTGGCCAGCGAGGTGCTCGGGCGGGATCGGTCGGAGGGCGGGCACTGCATCGACAAGGCGCTGCTGCTCGCCGCGTGTGCGCGCGCGGCCGGCATTCCCGCCAGGGTGCACTTCGCGACGGTGCGCAACCACATCGGCACCGCGCGGCTCGAGCAGGCCCTGGGCACCGATCTGCTCGTCTACCACGGCTACAGCGAGCTGTTTCTGGACGGGCGCTGGGTGGCGGCGACGCCGGCGTTCAACCGGGAGCTGTGCGAGAAGCTCGGCGTGGCGCCGCTGGAGTTCGATGGCGTGCGCGACAGCATCTTCCAAGCGTACGACCGCAAGGGTGGGGCGTTCATGGAGTACGTCGCCGACCACGGCAGCCACGTCGACCTGCCCTTCGACGCGATGATCGCCGAGTGGCGGGCCAAGTACCCCCGGCTCGCCGAGCTGGGCGGTCGCTGGCCGACCCCGGAGGAGGGCGCTCGCTGAGGCTGGACCGCCCCCCAGCGCAGCGCTACGCCGTGCGCTTGCCTACACTGGAGTCTGTGTGTCGGAGTCCCGAACCGCGGTCGAGCGTGATCTCGGCCTGCTGTCCCTGCGTCTCGCCGTCGGCGGGCTGATGCTGTTCCACGGCGTCGGCAAGCTGGTCGGCGGCATCGCCTGGCTGGGGCCGCTGCTCGAGAAGAACGGCCTGCCCGCCTTCCTGTCCTTCGGGGTCTACGCCGGCGAGATCCTGGCTCCGATCCTGCTGATCCTCGGCTTTGCCACCCGGACCGCATCGGCGCTGCTCATCGCGACGATGCTCATCGCCATCTACCTGGTGCACCCCACCGACGTGTTCAAGATCGGCGAGCACCACGAGTACGCGCTGGAGCTGCACGTGCTCTACATCGTCGGAGCGCTGGCGATCGCCCTGGTCGGTCCGGGCCGGTGGAGGGTGCCGACGCCGAAGTGGGCGCGGCACTTGTAGAGGGATGCGGCGTACTCGAGGGCGAGGTGGTGGCTCGAACGTCGACTTTCACCACGGAGGAGCTGAGGACCTGAGCTCTGACGGAGAGCGACCCGGCCATTGGCTCCCGCCTCCCCACGCGATCTGGTTCCTCTAAACGCCTGGTTCATCCGAAGGAATCGCACGTCGAGTGGGCGCCGGCCCGATTGGGGCAGGGTGATCTGCGCGCGTCGAGCCGCACCCTCACCACGAAGGCACGGAGGCACCGAGGGCCACGGAGAGGGGAA
>CALATR010000443.1 GCA_937891875.1 uncultured Pseudomonadota bacterium
CCCGCCACGGCCTCGACCGCCTCCGGGAGGAAGGGCACCACGACCCGATCGAACACCTGCGGGGCAGGGTCGCCTGGGTCGAGCAGGTGCACCCGGAGCACGGGAGGCGGCTGCGGCGGTGGCTGGGGGAGATCGGGGGGTAGCCCTACTCCAGCACGCTCCGCGCCACGTACGCGATGTTCGCCGGGGTGAAGCCGAGCTCTTCGGCGATCACCTCAGCGGGCGCGGAGAGGCCGAAGTCGTCGATGCCGAAGCTGCGGCCGGTGTCGCCGACGATGCGCTCCCAGCCGTAGGTGCGGCCGGCCTCGACCGAGACGCGGGGCACGCCGGGCGGGAGGATGGCATCGCGCTTGTCGGCGGACAAGGCGAGGAAACGCTCGACGCAGGGCATGGACACGACCCGGGCGGCGACGCCCTGGGTGGCGAGCAGGTCGGCGGCGTCGAGGCACAGGGGGACCTCGGAGCCGGTGGCGATCATGACCACCTTCGGGTCGGCGACGTCGCGGATGACGTAGGCGCCGTCGGCCATCGCGCCGTGGGGCAGGACCGGCTGGTTGGGCAGGTTCTGGCGGGTGAGCACCAGCGCCGAGGGCCCGTCGGTGCGGGACAGGGCGGCCTTCCAGGCGTGGGCGGTCTCGTTGGCGTCGGCCGGGCGGTAGACGTGCAGGCCGGGCAGGGCGCGCAGGGCCAGGAGCGTCTCGATGGGCTGGTGGGTCGGGCCGTCCTCGCCCAGGAACACGCTGTCGTGGGTGTAGACGTAGACCACCGGCTGCTTCATCAGGCAGGACAGGCGCACGCTGGGGCGCATGTAGTCGTGGAAGACCAGGAAGGTGGCCACGTACGGGCGGATGCCGCCGTGCAGGCTCATGCCGTTGGCGATGGAGGCCATCGCGTGCTCGCGGACGCCGAAGTGGATGGTGGCGGGCGAGGGGAACGCGGCGGGGGTCAGCGGGGGCAGGCCGATGTCGACGCCGTTGCTGCCAGCGAGATCGGCCGAGCCACCCAGCAGCCACGGGGCCACCTTGACCAGCTCCTTCAGGGTGGCGGCGCTGGCCTTGCGGGTGGCCAGCGACTTGCCCTCCGGGAAGGTCGGGAGGGGGAAGGCATCGAGCTCACCGGACAGCCACGCCCCGAACTCGGCGCCCAGGTCGTGCTCGGCGAGGCGGGCCTTCCAGGCGGCGTGCTTCGCGGCGCCGTCGTGGTCCCGGAACGCGGCGACCGCGGCAGGGTCGACCGCGAAGGAGACGTCGGGATCGAGGCCCAGATTGCGCTTGGTGATGGCGACGTTGTCGGTGCCGAGCGGCGCGCCGTGGCTGGCCGAGGAGCCCGCCTTGGGGCTGTCCTTTCCGATGATGGTGCGGCAGGAGATCAAGGAAGGGCGCCCGGTCTCGTCCTTCGCAGCCTGGATGGCGGCGGCGATGGCCTCGGGATCGTGCCCGTCCACCACCTGGGTGTGCCAGCCCTGGGCGGCGAAGCGCGCCTGGCGGTCCTCGGTGAAGGCGATCTCGGTGCTGCCGTCGATGGAGATCTCGTTGTCGTCGTACATCACGACGAGGCGGCCCAGGGCGAGGTGGCCGGCGATGGAGGCGGCCTCGTAGCTGATGCCCTCCATCAGGTCGCCGTCCGAGGCGAGCACGTAGGTGTAGTGGTCGACCAGGTCGGTGCCGAAGCGCTCGCGCATGACGCGCTCGGCCATGGCCATGCCGACGGCGTTGGCGAAGCCCTGGCCCAGGGGACCGGTGGTGGTCTCCACACCCGGCGTGTGGCCGTACTCGGGATGGCCCGGCGTCTTGCTGCCCAGCTGGCGGAAGCGGCGGATCTCGTCGAGGGACAGGTCGTAGCCGGCGAGGTGGAGCAGCCCGTAGAGCAGCATGGAGCCGTGGCCCGCGGAGAGCACGAAGCGGTCGCGATCGGCCCAGTCGGGGTGGGCGGGGTCGTGCTTGAGGAAGCGCGTCCACAGCACGGTCGCGACATCCGCCGCGCCGAGCGGCAGGCCGGGGTGACCGCTGTTGGCGGCCTGGACGGCGTCGATGGCGAGACCCTTGATGGTGTTGGCGCAAGCGGTGTGGGTGGCAGCGTCCACGGTGGCTCCTGGATGCGGGCGGAGGCGGTCAGGGCGGGGGGATGGGTAGCGCACTGCGAGGCGGCTGGCCGGTCGTCGTTGCGGGGTCGCGACACGGTGTCGGGAGGTCGTCACGGAGCGGGGTGGAGGGGGGGCGGGTCGCCGATCCGCTCGCGGGAAGTCGTGGTGCCGCGGGCAGGGGAGTGGCGGGTCGCCGATCGTCTGGCGGGGAGTCGCGTTGACTCGAGCAGGGGAG
>CALATR010000444.1 GCA_937891875.1 uncultured Pseudomonadota bacterium
AGAGGCACAGAGGGTGCGCAGAGGGGGTATCGGAGCTTCGGACGCCGGCTTTCACCACGGAGGAGCTGAGCTCCGGAGGTCTGACGGAGGGCGGACCGGCGGGCCGGCGGGCCGGAGCGGGGGGGCAGAAGCCCGGATTCAAGGGCTTGGGGGGCCCGTTCCTGCCGGGCAGTCGTCCTCTTCTTGACCGGCAGAGATGACGAGACTCGCTGCCCGCCCGGATGATCGGGTCCTCGAGACCTGTTCGCGGTCAGGACCGTCTCCGCCGAGACCGGTCCCACCTCCGTCAAGTCTCCGGAGCTCAGCTCCTCCGCGGTGAAGACAGACGGGTGAGCTCGCATCGATCTCGGCCTCGATCTCGAACCCCCGGTTCTCGCCTCACAAGAACTCGACGATCCCGCGTTCGTCCGTGAACTCGCGATCGAGCACCTCGGGGTGATCCAGCATCAGATCATCCCTGAAGTGCCGATCGAGCGCTTCCAGTGCTGCAAGCTGCAGTTTCACCACCGCCAGCCGCACGCCGTCCTCGGGGTCGATCCCGGGCAGCACGCCTGCCAGCACGTCCTCGACGACGCCGTCGGTGTCGATGCTGCGCCCGTGTTCGAGCGCCCTCAGGTTGGCTTCGTCGCGGACCATCTGCGGCAGCACCGAGCGCGCGACCCGCTCCACTGCCCGACGGAACTGCGCCGGTTCGCGCATGCGGTCGTCCCCAAGCACGCTCCAGCCGCCCTCCCAGTGGGCGTCGACCCGCCTGGCACGCCAGATCCAGATCTGCTTCCGTTCGTCCATCGCACCCTCCCTGCACGCGGCGTGAGCCGTTCCCCAGGGCAAACGCCGGCAGAACTAGTGTAGGGGGCATTCTGCGAGCGGATCCAGGACCTATTCCCGCGGATCCCGCACCACGCTGATCATCGGCGATCCCCGGCGTTGGCCCGACGCATCGCCCGCGGCGCGCTTGACAGATCCCGGGTGGATCGGGATACTCCGCCCTTCCCTCCCCTCTTCCTCCCTCCCTGCCTGCACACGCCCCCCCGGCCCCCCAGCCTGGTGTGCCTCCGAGGTCCCTCCCATGTCCCTCGACCTGCCCGCGCTCCACGAAGCCTCCTCGGCAGAGCTGCGCGACCGTGCCCACGACCTGGGCCTGAAGGAGCTGCCCCAGCGGCGCTCGGACCTGGTGTTCGCGATCGCCCGCTTCCTCGGTGACAAGGCCGGCACCCACCTCGGACGCGGCGTGCTCGAGGTCCACAGCGAGGGGTTCGGATTCCTGCGCAGTCCGGACGACAACTTCCTCCCGGGCGCGGGGGACATCTACGTCTCCCAGAGCCAGATCCGCAGGTTCAAGCTCAAGACTGGCGACACGGTCATCGGCCAGGTGCGCCCCCCGAAAGAGGGTGAGCGCTACACCGCCCTGCTCCGGGTCGAGACCGTCAACGGCGACCCTCCCGGCGGAGAGCCCCAGAGCTTCGACCAGCTCACCGCCATCTACCCGGACGAGCGGGTGGCCCTGGCCCAGGATGACGTCCTGCGCGCCGTGGACCGCGCCTGCCCCCTCGGCCTCGGCCAGCGCGGGCTCTTCGTCGCTCCCGCCCGCACCGGACGGGTGGACCTGCTGCGCCGGCTGGTCTCCGTGGTCGGCGAGGACGAGGACATCGAGACCACCGTGCTCCTCATCGGCGAGCGGCCGGAGGAGATCCAGGAGTGGCGCAAGAACACCCACGCCGAGGTGATCGCCACCCCGTTCGACGATCCCCCCGCCCGCCATGTGCAGGTCGCCGACATCGTGTTCGAGCGCGCCCGCCGCCAGGTCGAGCGTGGGGACGACGTGCTGCTGGTGGTCGACTCCCTCACCCGGCTGATGCGCGCCTGCCTCTCCGAGCTCCCCCCCGCCGGCCGTGAGCTGGGCGGGGTCGACGTGGCCGCCCTGCACCGCATCCGCCGCTACCTGGGCGCCGCCCGCGCGCTCGAGGAAGGCGGCTCGCTCACGGTCATCGGCGTGGTGTCCGGCGAGTCCGACACCGCCGCCTCCCAGGTCCTGCTCGACGACCTCGCCGAGGTGGTCAACTGGGAGCTGGTCTACTCTCGCGAGGTCGCCGACCGCGGCATCCGCCCGCCCATCGACGTGAGCCGCAGCTTCACCCTGCGTCCCGAGCGCCTCCTGACCGTCGACGAGCTGGCGGCCATGGACCGCTGGCGGGCCTCGCTGACCGGTGACACCGTGGAGGACGCTGCCGCCCTGCTGACCTGGGCGAGCACGCCCCTGGCGGCCGCGACGGCGTAGGCGGAGGGGACCAGCCTCCCTTGACAGCCGCCCCCCAACGGGACATAGGCCGGCGGTTCGTGCGCGCCGTCCATGGCCGCATCACTTCCAGGCATCGACCCGCTGCGGTGGCACCGCCCCCACGGTCGAGAACGCCAAACAGCCGCGGCCGCGCCAGGCTTTCGAGGTTCGTCATGCAGAACGGCATCCATCCTGACTACCGCTTCGTCGTGTTCCGGGACATCTCCAACGGCTTCGAGTTCATCACCCGGACCTGTGCCGAGGCGAAGGACACCACCGAGGTCGACGGCGTGGAGTACCCGCTGATCAACATCGACATCTCCAGCGAGTCGCACCCGTTCTACACCGGCACCCAGAAGATCATGGACACCGCCGGTCGGGTCGAGAAGTTCTACCGCAAGTACGGCTTCAAGCGCCCGGACGACGAGGAAGGCGAGGAGAGCTAGGGTCCGCTCGCCTGAAGGCACCCCCGCTCTCACCCCCTGCCGGAGCCCTCGGTGGACGACCAGCTCGCCATCTTCGAGCAGCGCCTCGAGGCGCTCAACACCCAGCTGATGGACCCCTCGGTCGCGAGCGACGGAAAGAAGCTCCGCGAGGTCTCCAAGGAACACGCGCGGGTCTCCGAGATCGTGGAGGCCTGGCGCGGCGTGTTCGAGCTGCAGGAAGAGCTCGAGGGCTCGAAGGAGCTCCTCGCCGAAGAGGACGACGCCGAGATGAAGGCGCTGGCCCGGGCGGACATCGACCGGCTCGAGCCCCTCATCGAGCAGCGCCGCAAGGATCTGCAGCTGCTGCTCCTGCCCCAGGACCCCTACGAGGGTCGGCCGATCCTGCTCGAGATCCGGGCGGGCACCGGCGGCGACGAGGCCGCCCTGTTCGCGGGTGACCTCTTCCGCATGTACACGCGCTTCGCCGAGGCCGAGGGCCTCAAGATCGACGTGATGTCGTCCAGCGTCGTCACGGTCGGCGGATCCGCCCAGGGCTTCAAGGAGATCATCGCGTCGGTCCTGGGGGACAACGCCTACAAGCTCCTTCGCTTCGAGTCCGGCACCCACCGCGTGCAGCGCGTGCCCGCCACCGAGTCCCAGGGCCGGATCCACACGTCTGCCGCCACCGTCGCGATCATGCCCGAGCCCGAGGAAGTCGAGATCAACATCGACGCCAAGGACCTGCGCATCGACGTCATGCGCGCGGGCGGCCCGGGCGGTCAGTCGGTCAACACCACCGACTCCGCCGTGCGCATCGTGCACATCCCCACCGGCATCACCGTCCAGTGCCAGGACGAGAAGTCCCAGCACAAGAACAAGGACAAGGCGATGCGGGTGCTCAAGACGCGCCTGTACGAAAAGGAAGAGGCCGAGCGCCACGCCAAGGAGGCGGCCGAGCGCAAGAGCCAGGTGGGCTCGGGAGACCGCTCCGAGCGGATCCGGACCTACAACTACCCCCAGAACCGCATCACCGATCACCGGATCAACCTGACCCTGTACAGCCTCGACAAGGTGGTCGGGGGCGATCTGCGGCCGGTGGTGGAGCCGCTGATGGCCCACCACCAGGCGGAGCTGCTCGAGGCCTCCGGCGCGACGTTCTAGTGCCGCGCCAGACCATGGTGTCGGTGATCGAGCGGACCGCGGCCTGGCTCGCAGACAAGGGCGTCGACTCCCCGCGCCTGGACGCGGAGCTGCTGGTCTGCCACGTCCTCGGGCTGGAGCGCCTACAGCTGTATCTCCAGTTCGATCGCCCCTTCTCCGATAGCGAGCTGGCGGCGCTGCGCCCCCTGGTCCGCCGCCGCGGCCTGCGCGAGCCCCTCGCCTGGATCCTCGGCGAACGCGGCTTCCACGCCCTGGATCTGCAGGTCGACCGCGACGTGCTGGTCCCGCGCCCGGACACCGAGACCCTGGTCGACGCCGCCCTGGAGGACATCCCCGAGGACAGTGACGAGCCTGTCTACGTCGCTGACATCGGCTGCGGCACCGGCGCGGTGGGCCTGGCCGTCGCCGCTGCGCGCCCCCAGGTGCGTCTGTACGCGGTGGACCTCTCCCCCCAGGCCCTCGCCAACACCAAGGCCAACGTCGAGCGCCTCGGCCTGAAGGACCGGGTCGCGGTGCTGCGCGGGGACCTGCTGGATCCGATCCCGGAGAGCCGGCCCATCGACTGGGTGCTCTCCAACCCGCCCTACATCCCCAGCGCCGACATCGACGCCCTCATGCCCGAGGTCTCCACCCACGAGCCTCGCCTCGCCCTCGATGGCGGCCCGGACGGGCTCGACATCATCCGCCGCCTGATCGCCCAGGCGGTCCCCCGGGTGCGCAGGGGCCTGCGCGTCGAGCTCGGTGCGGGACAGGCTGCGGCGGTCATGCAGCTCCTGCGCGAGGCCGGCCTGGAGGACGTCCGCAGCTGGGCGGATCTCGCCGGCATCGACCGGATCGTCGGCGGAGTCAAGCCTCGGTCAAGCGCATGAACATCACGCCGGGAGGCCCGTCACAGAGCATCCTGGCCGGCTCGGTCGCTGTTGCTCTGCAGAGGGCTGGCTGGTACAACGCCGGGGTCCCAGACCCTGCTGGAGTTCGGATGCTCTTCGCCACCCTGCCGTCTCGCGGTGCCAAGCTGGCCGCCAACCCGCTCACCCGCAGCCTCGCGCTCGGGCTCCTCGCGGCCACGATCTCCGGATGCACGGGCGCACCGCCGCCCACCGACGGCACGGGCACCGGCCCCGACGCCCACGCCACCGACCAGGGCCCGGCAGACATGCTGGTCGTTGCGACCGGCTCGGACATCAACACGATGATCCCCATCGTGTCGACGTCGGTGGGTGACAGCCAGGTCTTCTCCCACATCTACCTGGACGGCGTGAACGGCGTCTTCGACTGCCAGCTCAACTACCAGCCGGCGCTGTACGAGTCCTGGGAGTGGAGCGACGACAGCCTCCAGCTGACCCTGAAGATGCGCCAGGACATCAAGTGGTCCGACGGCGAGCCCGTGACCGCCCACGACGTGGCGTTCACCTACGAGGCCATCGGCATGACCGACGTGGCCAGCCCCCGCTACGCCTACACCCGCGACTACGCGGAGCCGGCGACCGCACTCGACGACTACACGGTCCGGTTCTCCTGGAAGAACCCCGGGGATCGCATCACGCGCCTCGCCCAGAGCGCCGCCTACGTCATCCCCAAGCACAAGCTCGCCAGCGCCCTGCCCAACCTCGGCGACAACCCGCTGGCGACGAACCCCCTCGCCAACGGTCCGTTCCGTCTCGGCAAGCGCCAGGCCGGCCAGTACTTCACGCTGGAGCCCAACCCGGACTTCAGCGGTCCGGACGAGTGGAAGGCCCACCTCAAGCTGGTGCGCTTCCAGATCGTGCCCGAGTACCAGACCCGTCTGCTCAAGCTCAAGAAGGGCGAGGTGGACCTGATGGAGGGCATCAAGGTCAAGGACGCGGACGAGCTCAAGAAGTCCACCCCGAACCTGCGCCTCGTTCGCCGCGGCTACCGGTTCATGGACTACATCGCCTGGAACCTCAACGACAAGCGCTTCCAGGACAAGCAGGTCCGCACCGCCATGGCCTACGCGGTCGACATCGACGGCATGATCGACAAGCTGCTCACCGGTGAGGACGGCACCCGCTACGGCCAGCAGGCGGTCGGGACCATCACCCCCGAGATCTGCTCGGTGAAGGCCGACTTCGACCCGATCAAGCAGAACGTCGAGACCGCGAAGAAGATGCTCGCGGACGCCGGCTGGAAGGACACCAACGGCAACGGCATCATCGACAAGGACGGCGTCGAGATGTCGTTCACGCTGCTCACCAACAAGGAGAACGACCGGCGTCGTCAGGCCAGCCAGCTCGTGCAGGCCCAGCTCAAGGAGGTGGGCATCGACATGAAGCTCGACCTCATCGAGTTCAACGCCATGACCAAACGCCTGCAGGCCCGTGACTTCGAGGCGGTGCTGGGCGGCTGGTCCGCCGGCCTCTTCGTCGACCCCTCCCCGTTCTGGCACAGCGGCGAGGAGTACCACTTCAACTACCCGTCCTACGCCAACGCAGACGTCGACGCGCTCATCGACAAGGCGCTGGCCACCCCGGATCCCGACGAGGCAGCCCCCATCTGGAAGGAGATGCAGCAGCAGGTCTACGAGGACCAGCCCTACATGTTCCTGTGGTGGCGCGACGAGATCGTGGCCATCGACAACCGCTTCGAGAACACCGACATCGACATCAGCAGCCTCACGCACAACCTGAACAAGTGGAGCGTGCCGGCGGACAAGGTGAAGTACCGCCTGTAGCGCTGAGAGTCATGGTTGAACCTCTGATGTACCCGACCTGCTCCCCCACGGACGGAACGTGCTGAAGTACGCGATCCGGAAGCTCCTCCTGGCCATCCCGCTGCTGCTGGGTGTGCTCACGCTGGTGTTCATCCTGCTGGAGCTGGCCCCGGGCGAGCCGATCGACCTGTTCATCAGCCCGGAGATGGGACCCGACGCCCGCGCCCTGCTCATGGCCAAGTACGGCTTCGATCAGCCCGCGTGGTACCGCTATCTGCTGATGCTCTACAACGTGTTCACCCTGGACTTCGGCATCTCGATCACCGAGAACCGCCCCGTCCTGGAGCTGATCGCGGACCGCCTGCCCAACACCATCATCCTGTCGATGGTGAGCCTGGCGGTGAGCTTCCCGGTGGGCATCGCGCTGGGCACCATCCAGGCGGTACGCCAGGGCCGCGCCGAAGACACGGCCCTGTCGGTCACGAGCCTGTTCTTCTACAGCATGCCGCGCTTCTGGCTCGCGCTGATGCTGCAGCTGACGCTGGCCTTCTGGCTGTCGGGCTGGCTCGCCGACACCCTGCCGGGCATGACCGGCTCCACCTGCAACGAGATGCAGGGCGTCGTCACCACCTGGTGCGAGGCCTTCCCCCTGGACGGCATGGAGAGCCCGACTGCCTTCATCTGGCCAGAGTGGCGTTTCATCCCACCGTCTTGGATGCAGCCCATCTACGAGCTGACCTACGGCCCGGAGCACGTCGTCACCACGGACAACGCCGCGCTCATGGCCTCGGGCAACTGGAGCTTCTTCGACTCCCGGCGCTTCTTCGATCTGCTGTGGCACCTGGCCCTGCCCGGCGTCGCCCTCGGCGTCGCCAGCGCCGCCGGCACCGCCCGCTACATGCGCAGCAGCCTGCTCGAGGTCATCCGCCAGGACTACATCCGCACCGCCCGCGCCAAGGGGCTG
>CALATR010000445.1 GCA_937891875.1 uncultured Pseudomonadota bacterium
ACCAACCCTGCGCCGCGCCCTTGGACGAGGAGACTGGCGACGCCGCGCCTGAGCCCCCACCCCACCCTCTTCATCAACAGCTTCGCGGCGGCGACGGTCTCCCACCCACCTTCGATGCACGTCCGTCCAAACTGCGAGCGCGGCGCGGAAGCACGAAGACGTCCGTCCGCCGCCGCCGGGGCCGAACGCCTCGCCACGGTCCACCTCCACCCAAGGCCAGCTCGTCGACCCGCAACCTGGCCCCGGCGGTGGCTTCACCCGAGTAGCCGAAGGGGGCAGAAGTACCTCCTCTTTACGGCCGATAGCCAGACCCCATTCCAAGACGAATCACGTTCCCCCGGAGGCGGTCCTTGAACACGACCAACCCTGCGCCGCGCCGTTGGACGAGGAGACTGGCGACGCCGCGCCCGAGCCCCCACCCCACCCTCTTCATCGACAGCTTCGCGGCGGCGACGGTCTCCGTCACCCACCCCCTTCAGAGCACGTCCGTCCAAACTGCGAGCGCGGCGCAGAAACACGAACACGATCGTCCGCCGCCGCCGGGGCCGAACGCCTCGCCACGGTCCACCTCAACCCAAGGCCAGCTCGTCGACCCGCAACCTGGCCCCGGCGGTGGCTTCACCCGAGCAGCCGAAGGGGGCGGAAGTACCCCAATCTTCGGCCAACGGAAGGCACCCTTTGAAGTCCATGCCAGTGCCCCCGAAGGCGGTTCTTGAAGTCCGAGCCCACCGCGCCGCGCGCTTGCCCAGGAGACTGTCGCTGCCGCCCTGGACCTCAACCTCACCACCTGGGTCGGAAGCTGGCGGCACCGACGGTCTCCGTGACCCGCCCATTCCAAATCAGCGGGCTACGCCGAGCCGGTTGCGCGCTTCCCCTCCGAGGCTTACAAGCGAACCCGCCGAAATCTACGAGAAGGACGGTTCCTGGCGTCTAACGCTAAACCGGTAAACGACGCGGAGCGAGCTTGCGAGCGGAGTGTCCCGGAGGCGGCCGGCGTGGGCCCAGCGATGGCGAAGGCCGAAGGCGAATAAGGCGCTTTGGTTGTAGGTTTTCGGCCCCGAGCGCAGCGAGGAAAAAGGCCGAAACACCTACGACCAATGCGCCGTTTCGCCGCAGGCCGCAGCCGTCGCGACTGGCCCACGCCGGCCGCCGGAGGGCCGGGCGTAGCCCGAGCGTTTCACCGAGCGTTAACGGAAGTCCTCTGCGCGTTGTTCGGTAGCGATCTGCTCTGCGGCAAGACAACCGGGCCCAGGTGCAGCATCAGCGGTGTCGAAACGTGGAGGATGAACACGGTCGCTGTCCCCCAGATGCGCCAGGTTCGCGACCCGCCATCCGCGGCTCTACCGCGCCGCCGGCGCTGCTGGGCGTCATCGATCCCCGTCCTCTGCGGAAGCTCGTCGTCTGGCCGCCATACCCGCCATCGCCAGGAAAGCTACGCCCAAGCAAAAAACTGAGATCGGCATGCCGCCGAGCAGTCCTAGGTGCAGGTATGATTCTGTGGCGCACACAAATGGTCGAGACGTGCTGGACCCATCTTCCCAATAGTGATCGATGACCGACGTACACGTCAACGCTGGACGACTGCTGTCTAGACCCCAAACGTACGTCCAGCTCTCTGTGGTCCAGCCGGTGTTCGTCGTAATCGAGTGAGTCATGAGCGGAACCGAGAACCACGAGACCCAGCCGACCCAGACCACACAGCAGAGCCCAAAACCGATGCGATACTGCCGAGAAGCCCACACCTGCTCGCTCCGCGCGCTGAACCATACTATACCGATGGCGAAGCCACGACGCTACGTCGAAAACGACGCGAGCCCGGAGACCACCGTGAAAACGCGTTGTCGCAGCGCTTCGGATTCTACTCCGCCACCTCGTACCGCCTCCGCCAGTTCGTTCACCTTCGTCGCTGCGAAGGTGTCCAGTCGCTCGTCACTAGCGCGGCGGCCGCCGTGCAGATCGACGCAGCCATGGCCGGCACGTAGCAAGGGTCAGAATCCGTTGGGGACCCTCGTTGGTTGAACGCCGAGTTCTTGCGGAAGAGCGCGAAAGCGCAGAGGATTTCCGTTAACGCTCGCACATGCGCCAACACCTATTCCCCATTTGTGCGCACCTCGCCCCATTCCAACCCTGTTCGTCCGACGAACGTCGACCGACGACCGTCAACCGACGTTCGTCACCTTCTCCCCGTCTGGTCCCCACCCACATTGGCAATACCCGCCTCCCTAGCCGGATAACCGACGTCTGCTTCGAGCCGCTCCCCGGTGGCACGGTGCTCGCATTGTGTCGGGATGAGTGCTGGGCTGGGGATTTGCGACGCTTGGGAGGGGGCGGGTGGGGGAGCTTTCGGGGCAGCTGTTCGAGCGGTATGCGCAGGAGCTTAGGATTCGGCGGTATGCGCCGCGGACGGTGAAGGCGTACACGGTGGCGCTGCGGCAGTATGTACGGTGGCTGGCTCCGGCGCATCCGCGGGAGGCTTCGGCGGAGACGGTGCGGGCGTACCTGCTGCATGAGCTGGAGCGGGGGCGCTCGGCGGCCTGGCTGGGGCAGACGGTGTCGGCGCTGAAGGTGCTGTACGTGGAGCTGTATGACTGGTCGGAGGCGGACTTCAAGGTGCCGCGCCCCCGTCGGGGGCGGAGGGTGCCGCGGGTGCCGACGCGGGAGGAGATCTTGCGGATGGCGGCTCGGACGCGGAATCGGAAGCACCGGCTGGCGATCCTGCTGCTGTATGCGTCGGGCGTGCGGGTGTCGGAGCTCTGCGCGCTCCGGGTCCAGGACGTGGACCTCGATCGCAACGTGCTCCACGTCCGCGCAGGCAAGGGCGAGAAGGACCGGCTGACGCTGCTCTCCCCTCGCCTGCACGACGAGCTGCGCTGGGTCATGCGTGATCGCAAGGGCGCGGACTGGCTGATTGCGTCGCGGTCGGGGAAGCGGTGGACGACGCGATCGGTGCAGCGGGTGGTGGGCGCGGCAGCCGAGCGGGCGGAGGTGCCGGGCCCGGTCACGCCGCACACGCTGCGCCACGCGTTCGCGACGCACCTGCTGGAGGCGGGCACGGACCTGCGCGTCATTCAGGAGCTCCTGGGACACAGCTCGGTGAAGACGACGACGCGGTACACGCACATGGCGGATCCGGCCCGGTTCGCGGTGACCTCGCCGCTGTAGGCTGGGTGCGGAGGTCGCACATGGGGACGGTCGGGGGACTTCTGCGAGCGCGGCGCTCGTCGGGGGGTGCTGGTTTCGTCGGTCGCGGGGGCGTCCTGCCAGCTGGTGCATGTGGCGGGGATCGGAGCGGGGATCACCCTGGGACGGTACGACGGCACGCGACGGGTGGGCCTGCACCTGCAGGGGCAGCGATTCGGGTGGGCGTGGGCGCGCACCTGGTGACGTACGGGCTGGGGACGGTGAAGATCGCGGAGGTCCGCGCACGGCTCGGGGTGTCGAGGGGGCCGCTGGGCGCGCGGGAGTTGTGGGGCGTCGGCGGGCGCGCGCACTACGCGTCGGGGCAGTGGACGTCGACCGCGTTCGAGCCGAACCATGTGGGTCGGGGGTCGCTGGATCTGGGCGTGCAAGCAGGGGTTGTCCCGCTCTCGCTGATCCTGCAGTGGCGGTCAGAGCTGCCAGCGGAAGGCGTGGGTGGTGAATGGGGTGGTGGTCGGGGTCCAGGCGGCGGCGAGGGCGTCGAGGAGGGCGTCCCGGGTCGGTGAGCTGGCCACGTAGGAGCTGCTCCGGGCCAGGGCGAGCATGCGATCGGTGTCGTAGTGCTGGGGGTTGTCGAAGACGGCTCGCTCGGCGGGCTGGGCGAGGAGGGCGTCGAGGCGGTCGACGGTGTCGTCCCAGCGGGCGCGGATACCGGCGTAGTCGGGGCAGTGGGCCAGCAAGAGGGACTCGTAGGTCTGCCAGGGCTCGATGTCGGGTCTGCGGTTCCAGAAGGCGATCAGCGTCGGGTTGCGACCGGCTGTGCGGAGGGCGGCGACGGTCGCTGGGAGGTCGAACCAGTGCAGGCCCTGGCCCACGAGGAAGACGTCTGCGGAGGCGGGGCCGAGCGGCGGGTCCTCGGCGGTTCCCTGCAGGTAGCGCTCGCCGGGGGCAGCCCGGGCGCGGGCGCGGGCGAGCATGGGCTCGCTGGGGTCGACGCCGAGCAGAGTGTCGAATCGGCCGCGGAAGACGCGCGTGGACAGGCCGGTGCCGCACGCGAGGTCGACGCCGACCGCGGCCGAGGGCACCCAGGCGGCGAGGGCGGCGGGGTAGCCGGGCCGCCCGATGGTGTAGTCGTCAGCGAGGCGATCGAAGCGGTGGCGGTCATCCATGGCGCGTCCTGGCGTGGGATCCGCCGGGGTCGGCGGGACGGCGAGCGTAGCGGACACAGGTCGGCCCGGCCGGGTGCGGTCCGGCTCGCTCCGGAACGCTCCTGTGGGCGGCCACCCCGAGCTGGCGTTCGGACCGGGCCTGCTACAGCCGCCGCGTCATGCGGTGCACCCGCTCGCCCTTCTCGGGATCCGGACCCTCGTCGACCCATCCGTGCCGCGCATAGTAACGGAGTGCCCTGGTGTTCGACGGGCTCACGGACAGGGAGGCGTGGGTCAGACCCGCCTTGCGAAACAGGCGCTCGACGTAGCGGTGGAGCGGGTCACCGAGGCCTTGTCCGCGTCGGTGCTCCACCAGGTAGAACAGGTTGATGTACCCGGCTCGAGGGTCGCCAGGGACCCGGCGCATCTCGAGCTGCCCGATGATCTCGCCGTCCTGCCA
>CALATR010000446.1 GCA_937891875.1 uncultured Pseudomonadota bacterium
GGCTTCGAGCAGGGAGTGGCTGGCCGGGGCGGGGTCGCTGGTCTCTGGTCTCTGGGCCTACGGCGCTGGCGGCGACTCTGACGCCTCGGTGCGGTCGAGCCACCGAGGTGGTTCGACCTGCCGGAGTCGGCCTTCGGCCGCGCTTTGCGCCGCGGACCAGCACGCTCGGGGTGCCGGAGACTTCGGCTGTTGCCCCCGCTCGAAGCAGGCCCCAGAGACCAGAGACCAGGGACCGCCCCGCCACCGACCTGCTCGAAGCAACGCGACCTCCCGTCAGCGGATCGAACGCCCGCCACCGATCTGCTCGCTGCAATGCGACCTCTCGTCGAGCCTATCCGCCCGCGCGATCATGCTCGCGAAGCGCCGCTTCGATCGCGGCCAGCTCGTCGACGATCTCCTGGTCCTTGTTGAAGATCCGGTCGAAGACCACGAGGCCCAGGCCGCCGAGCACGAGGAGGGCGCCGACGAAGGCCCAGACCTGTTCGGGGCCAGACCCGAAGGGCACGGCCGACTCGAGCTTGCAGTAGTAGCGGCCGTTGGTGCTGTACAGGACGGTGTCGCCGACCTCCATCCACCCGTCGCACCGGTGTCGCGAGCCGCCTGCCTCGTAGACGCCCCAGCGCGCGCCCTTCGAGCCGCGACCGACATCGATGACGGTGGCGCGGGCGGAGTTCTCGAGCAGGCTCCGGCCGTTGAGGATCGCGAACGTGGACAGGGACACGGCGATGAGCCCTGCCACCAGCATCACGCCGGCGGCGCCGACCTGAAGCTTCTTCATCGCTCACCCGAAGGCGTCGAAGTCAAGGTCCCCTCCCTCGTCGACGGGATCCGAGCGTAGCGCATCGACTTCGATCGCGTCTGTCGAGGCGCTGTCCGCCCGAAGCTGCCGCTTCTTCGGACGTCCTCCGTCGAAGTGGTGCGGCTTGTGCCAGGCCACCGCCGGTGCGGGGCTGGCCTCGCGGGCGAGCCCCATCGCCACGGGATCGAGGAGCTCGCCGGGACGGAGCCAGCTGCCGAACGGCCAGTCCGCGCCGCCGACCGCGGGCAGGGCAAAGGTGCTGGCGCGTCCCTTGGGAGCGGGGTCGACCAGGTGCTCCGCTCGCTCCGAGCCCCAGGCCCACACCGCGTCCCAGTCCCGGGCGTCGACCGGGCGGGCGAGGGGGAGCACGGCGCGCAGGCGGGGGCGCTCGGGGGTGTGCGACCAGGTGGTGTGGATCGCGGCGAAGTGGCCCGCCCAGTGGGTCTCGACCGCGTCCAGCTCGATTCCGGCGTCATAGTCGAACACCAGGCAGGACAGGTGGGCGACGTCGTCTCCGGTGCGCCGACCGCCCTGCACGAAGCACGCGGGCGACCACAGGGCGATGAGGCGCTTGGCGTCGTGGTGTGCCTCGTACATGAGCTTGTCCCGAGCTTCTCGCGCAGCAGTCATGCCGTCCCGACCCTCGGACTCCGCCTGCTTGCGCGCCTCGATGAGCGCCGAGCCCTCCTTGCCCGCGGGCAGTCCACCGCCGTCCAGCGTGGTCCAGGCCTGGCGAATGTGCCCCTCCCTCCTTGCGATCTTGGCGGCAACGTCGTCCCGGAGCTCGAAGCGGGACAGGCCGTCGAGGAGCTGCTCCAGGCTCACCACCCGGCGGTTCGGCGTGGTGTCGAAGACGTTGTCGAACGTCGCGAGCGCCAGGCGCAGGCTGCTCACTTGGGGTCCAGCGGCACCCAGTCGACGGGCTCCCGCAGCACGTCCACCAGGCGGGCCTCGGGGGTGCCGGGCTCGGGATCGTCCTCGACCTCCCAGCGCGCGGTCAGGGGCAGGGACATGAGCACGCTCTTGGTGCGGGCGTCGGTCTTCAGCCCGAACACGGTGCCGCGATCCCAGACCAGGTTGAACTCGACGTAGCGACCGCGGCGGATCTGCTGCCAGCGCCGGTGGTGCTCCTCGAAGGGCGTGTCCCGGCGGCGCTCGATGATCGGCTGGTAGGCGGCGACGAAGGCCTCGCCGCAGGAACGGTGGAACGCGATCAGCGCGTCGGGATCCCGGTCGTCGAGGTCGTCGAAGAAGATGCCGCCGACGCCGCGCCGCTCGCCGCGGTGGCGGATGTGGAAGTAGTCGTCGCACCAGCGCTTGAAGCGGGGGTAGAACGCCGGATCATGGGCGTCGCAGGCGGCCTTGTGCACCCGGTGGAAGTGGGACGCGTCCTCTTCGAACAGGTACGCCGGGGTGAGGTCCGCGCCGCCGCCGAACCACCAGACCTCGCCGTCGCCCAGCTCGAAGTAGCGGTAGTTGGCGTGCACGGTCGGGGCGAAGGGGTTGCGCGGGTGCAGCACGAGGCTGATCCCGGTCGCGTAGAAGGGGGCGTTCTCGGCGATCGGCAGGTCGCGGCGCGTGGACATGGCCTTCGCCGCCGCCGGCGGGAGGGTGCCGTGCACGGCGGACACGTTGACGCCGGCCTTCTCGAACACGACGCCGTCCTCGATGAGCCGGCTCCAGCCGCCCCCGCCGCCCGGGCGCTCCCAGGTGGTCTCGAGGAAGGGCGTGCCGTCGACCGCGGACATCGCGTCGCAGATGTGGTCCTGAAGCGCGCGGACGTTGGCGTGGGCGCGATCGCGGACGAGGCTCACAGGCCCTCCAGCAGGCGGCGGCGGTAGTTCGTGGCCTCGATGGCCTTGGGGACGGCGAAGGGGGCGAGTGCTGCCGCGGGGAGCGAGAGTGCCAGCCAGATGAGGCCCATGGGGTCGAACATGGGCACGAGGATGGCGTAGATCTGCCAGGGCAGCACGATGAGCACCTGCAGCACGCACAACACGGCGAGCAGGATCGCCGGCACCGCCTGCAGGCGCAGGGTCAGGCCGGCGCACACGAGCACGCCGCCCGCCAGGAGCGCGAAGAGGTACGGCAGGTAGGCCATCCACCACACGTGGAAGTTCACCATCAGGTAGAGCTGGATCGCGTCGGCGACACCGAAGAAACCGGCGAGCAAGCCCGAGATCACGGCGAAGTAGACCAGCACGCCGGCGCGCGGCGGCATGACGTCGTCGACGGACGGCTGGGCGGCGCTGTCGGTGCGGGGAGGGGAGAAGTCCTGCATGGGGAGGAGGGTAGCAGGTCGGATGGACTCGGCTAGAACGGCCGGTCGTATTCCAGGATTGCGCGTTCAAGTCCCTCGAAGCCGTCGTCGTCCCAGCAGCCGTCACCCTCGCAGGGACAGAGTTCACGGAATCGCGAGGTCCTCCGGATTTCGGCGGCAGTCCCAGACGCGGAGGATGACCACGAAGTCCTGGTCGAGCATGTAGATCAGGCGGTGGTGCTTGAGCACGACGTGGCGGTACGTCCCGACCGGCTCGAGATCATCTGCGACCGCCCCCGACTCCGGATGCTGTTCGAGCTGGGCCAGTGCCCGTCGAACCCTGCCCGCAAACTCACGGGCGGCCCTGGCGTCCCGGAGCGCCAGGAACGAATGGGTGTGTTCGAGGTCCCGAAACGCGGATGGGGTCCAGCGGATGGTCGACCGGGTGGGCGGGTTGGAGGGGTCCTCCGGCTCAGTCACGTCCTGCCCACTCGGCGAGCAGCGAATCGACCTTGTCTCCGTCGATGTAGCGGCCCGCGTCGTACTCGTGGTGCGCTGCCGTCACCGCTGCCTGGAGCACGGCGCGCTCGCTCGACGCCTCCAGCTCCTCGTAGGCCTCCAAGGACAGGAGGACCGCCACGCCCTTGCCATGCCGCGTCAGCACGACCGGGCGTCCGGTCCTGGTCGCGTGATCCACCAGATCCGAGGCCTGCCGCTTCAAATCCGTCAGGGAGTGCAGGTCTTCACTCAGCTTCACCGCTCGGGCCATGTCGACCTCCTCCAGACGTTTAGCATGATCTGGTGCTGATGTTGGTGCCAATGTTCGCACCGACGAGGGTGCGAACGACGTGTGTACGCCCACCTGCTACCGGCCCTCGTCCCCCGCGATCCGCCCGTCCTCCATCACCAGGTTGCGCCTCGCGTGCTTCATCACCAGCGGGTCGTGGGTGGAGAAGACGAAGGTGGTGCCCTGCTGCTCGTTGAGGTCGCGCATGACCTCGACCAATGCCTCCGACGTGGTGGAGTCGAGGTTGGCGGTGGGCTCGTCGGCGAGGACGACGGCGGGGCGGGAGGCGATGGCTCGGGCGACGGCGACGCGCTGCTGCTGACCGCCGGAGAGCTCGTGGGGGAGACGCTTGCCCATGCCCTGCAGGCCGAGGAGCTCGAGCAGCTCCTCGCCGCGCCTGTTGCGCTCGGCGGTGGAGACGCCCTGGAGCGCGAGCACGGCGGTGGCGTTCTCGAGGGCGGTCTGCACGGAGATGAGGTTGTAGGACTGAAAGACGAAGCCGATGCGGTCGCGGCGCAGGCGGCTGCGGGCCTTGGCGTCCAGCGCGCCGATGTCCACGCCCTCGAGGCGCACGCTGCCCCGGGTCGGTCGGTCGAGCGCGCCCAGCAGGTTCAGCAAGGTGGACTTGCCCGAGCCGGACGGACCGGAGATGGCGGTGAACTCGCCCTCCTCGACCCGCAGGGACAGGCCGCGCAGGGCGTGGACCGCCCGCACGCCAGTGCCGAACACCTTGATGACCTCGTCGACCTCGATCAGCGCCACGTCACACCAGCTTGATGACTTCGACCGGCTCCACGCGACCGGCGCGCCAGGCGGGGTAGAGCCCGGCGAGCAGGGTGGCGAGGAAGACGATCACGAGGATGAGCGCCAGATGATCGGGGTAGATCCCGGCATAGATGACCATGGAGAACCCGACCCCGGCGACGTCCATCTGCTCGGCCGGGTCGATGCCGAAGAGTCCACCCATGTCCAGGCCATACTGGTTCATGAGCAGGTAGGGCACGGCAAAGACGGCGAGTCCCGCGATGATGCCCGACAGCGCGAGCCACAGGCTCTCGAACACGACCATCAGGAAGAGCTGGGCCGGCGTGTACCCGATCGCCAGCTGGATTCCGAACTCCCGCAGCCGCTCCAGCACGCTCATGAACAGGGTGTTGAAGATGCTGGCCACGACCAGGAGCGCGATGACGATCTCCATGAAGATGCCCCCGCCGACCTTCATGGCAATGAACCCGGCGAGCTCGGGGGCGACCTGATCCCAGGTGAGGGCGACCGCCCCGGGCAGCTCGCCCAGGCGTGAGGCGACGGCGTCGGTCTTGCGGCCGTCCTTCAGGAACACGCCGATGAGCGTGGCCTCGTCGGGGCCGTAGGAGAGCAGATCTCGGGTGGTCTGCAGGGGCAGCAGACACAGCGAGGCGTCGAAGGCCGGGGAGCCGGTCCGCGCGATGGCCTTCAGCCGGGCCGCCTCGACGATCAGCTCGCCGTCGGAGTCCATCAGGGTCAGCACGACCTTGTCGCCCAGCTCGACGTTGAGGTTCTCCGCCAGCTTCTGCCCGAGGATGATGCCCTTGTCGTCGGCGCTGGCGAAGGGCTCGCCCGACGTGATGGCGTCGAGCACGCCGAAGGTCTCGAGCGTCTCCTGGGCGGGGTCGTAGGCGATGAAGCCGGTGCCGGCGGAGTCGTGGGCGGTCTGCAGCATGACCTGCCCGACGATGCGGTCGGTGACGGCGAGCACCTCGGGGTCTCTGGCGATTCGCGCCTTCAGGTCGGCGACCCCCTTGACCGAGTGCTCCAGCGACGGGGCGTCCTGGTAGTCCGGGTGCTCGACCATCACGTGCCCACCGATGTTGCGGGCGTTGACGTCGATCATGTCGCCGAACTGCCGGTCCTGGATGCTGGTGAAGAACAGCGCCAGGAACAGGCCCATCGTGATGCTGACCAGGGTGATGACCGTGCGGCGGCGGTTGCGCCACAGGTTGCGCCAGGCGAGCAGCGGGAGGTTCGGTCCGGCCATGGGTCTGCCTTCAGCGGTGGCGCATGGCGTCGACCGGGTGGAGCCGGGCGGCGCGAATGGCGGGGAACAGACAGGCGAACCCGACGATGACGATCAGCAGGATCACCGGCGTCGCCACCACCTCTGCGGTGAAGTGTCCCTTCATGGCGGGGTCGATGGCGAGGCCCATGAAGCTGGCCCCGGACAGGGCGCCCACCTGGATGCCGTAGACCGTCATGTACCAGGCGGCGGGCACGGACAGCACGCCGGCGATGGCGCCGCTGATGCCGAGCTGGATGGCGACCTCGAGCACGACGACGAAGAAGACCTGCAGCGGGCCCATGCCCAGCGCCTTCATGACGCCCAGCTCGCGGATGCGCTCGAACACGGCCATGAGCATGGCGTTGAGCATCAGGATGCCGATGGCGAGGTAGACGACGAAGACGATGAAGCCGGTCATCTGGCGCCCCGCGTCGATCATGGTCGCGATGATCGGCATGAGCTGGCGCCAGGTCTGCACGTCGGCTTCCGGCGCGGCGGCGGACACGGCGGCGACGAGGTCGTCGAGGGACTGGCCGGCAGAGCGCCGGGCGACGATCTCGTGCGCGCCTGACTCGAGGGCGGCAAACGTACGGAAGCTCTCGACCGACATGAGCACGCCGGCCCCGTCGACCCGCGCGCCCACCCCCAGGAGCACGCCCCGCACGGTGAACAGGTCGTTCGCCATGCCGCCGTCCGCGTCCTGGGTGAGCAGGATCAGCTCGTCGCCGACGTCGGCGTCCAGGGTGCGCGCGAGGCGGCGGCCGATGACCACGCCCTTGGGGTCGTCCGCCGACAGCCACGCGCCCCGGTCGATGGCCCCGGGCAGCGTCGAGATGGTCGGTTCTCCCTCCACACTCACGCCGCGGATCAGCACGCCTGCCGACAGGTCGTCGTGCCCGCCAAGGCCCCCCGTGGTCAAGCGCTCGGACGCCGCGATCCCCTGGTCCCGGAGGCGCGCGACCACGCCGTCTGCGTCCTCGATGACGTCCCACAGGGAGGGATCGTCGAGGTAGCCTTGGGCGTGGACCTGCACGTCGCCGATCTCGAGGTCGAGGACGTCGCCCTCCATGCTGTGCATCCAGCCCTCGATCAGGCCGGCGTACAGCACCATCGTGAGCAACGACAGGGCCATCGCGGCCATGGTGACCACGGAGCGGCGGGTGTGCCGCCAGACATTGCGCCAGGCGATGCGGAACAGCATGGCCGCCAGCATTGCACAGGTCGAGCCATCGAGACGGGGCGTTGCACCGTGGCAGGTGGGGCAGGGGACCCGGTTCGTGCGGGCGGCGGGTGTGTCAGATGCCGCAGCCGGGGCGGCTGGGGACGTTCAGCCTCCGTCGTTCGGGCAGCCTCCCACGGGCGGGTCGTCGCCGGCCTCGAAGCGGATGACGATCCTGCTGCCGTCGAGCGGCACGGCCGTCTCCCGAAAGCGCACGAACCAGCCGTCGTCCGCTTCGTCGTGGCGCAGGGTCCAGGCCTCGCCACAGCGCTGCGGCGCGTCGTCCACCTCCACGGTGAGCGTGTCCAGCACGGGGATGGCGGACAGGCGAAACTCCCGCTTCAGGCGCGCGCTCGCCCGGGAGACCTCGGGCACCAGCGCTCGGAACGCCGCCGCGTCCCCGCCCGCGTAGGCCTCGCACAGGTCCACCGTGACGCCGTCGGTGTAGTCCACGAACTCGACGTAGCGGGTGCCGGCGCGGGACCCCGCGAGCTCGTCGCACTGGTCCAGGTCGACCGCGACGAAGGCGGAGGCGTTGAACCGACCGCGCCACCCGATGAGCTCGCCGAAGGTGTTGAGGTAGTCGGCCACAGGCTTGGGCGACGAGTCCTGTTCGTCGCTGACGAACACGATGGCGAGCTCGGCGTCGGGCCGGGCGACGCCGCGCTCGTCCAGGTCGAGCCACGCTTCCACCGCCGACTCGATGCCCACCTCGTAGCCGGAGCCGTTCGTGCCGACGTTGATCTGGCGGCGGAACTCCTCGGCGGCGTCCGGCGTGGTGGGGGTGATCGGCGGCATGATGCGCTTGGAGCCGTCCCATGCCGCGAACGACGTCGTGGTCGTCGAGATCGCGTAGTCGATGTCCGAGCGCTCGAACCAGGAGACGAACGGCTCGAAGCTGTTGCCGAGCACCTCCTGGTAGGGCTCCATCGAGCAGGAGTCGTCGATGACCAGCAGCACGTCGAGCTGGTTGGGTACGTCCTGCCTGAAGGCCTGCACGACCGGGTCGCCGACCTCGATGACGGGTGGCATGTACTCGACGTCGGTCTCCGCTTCCGGCTCGGGAACCTCGGCCTCGCAGGCGCTGGCCAGGGCGACGAGCAGCACAGCGGCGACGAACGTCGGCTTTCGGTCGACTACACTCATGATCCCCCCTCGGTCGTCCGGCTTCAGGGTGCCTCCGAAGCGGAGGGGTGCCAAGGTGAACGTCGGAGGCAGGGCTGGAGGGCGTCGGTCAGGGCGTCCCCGTCGGGGCGCTACGACGTTCGTTGCGCCTGGTCCCCGATCCGTCGCGCCAGCTGTCGCCGCGCCACCCGGGCGAAGTTGCCCCGGGCGCTGCTGCTGGCGGCGATCCGCTCCCGCGCACCCTCGACGTCGCCCCGCGCCAGGTCGACGAAGCCGGCGAGCACCTCCACCCCGGCTACGATCGCGTCCTGCCCATCGGCGAGGGCGCGGGCCTCGGCAAGGGCGTGCTCGGCGGCCTCGACCCTTGCACCGAGCGCGTGTGCGGCCGCCTGACGGGCCGCTGCCACCGCCTCGAAGCGCTCGTCGCCGACGCCGCGCAGGATGCGACGGGCGGCGGTCGCCTCGGACAGGGCGCGCGCCCCATCGCCCGCACCCAGGGCGAGCGAGGACTGGAGCAGGTGGGTGAAGGCCACGAAACGGCGGTTTCCAAGCTCGATGTGGACGGCGAGCCCCTCGGCGCATCCGGCCTGGGCCGCCTCCACGTCGCCGAGCTCCTGGGCGGCCAGCGCCTGATGCACGATGGCGATGGCTTCTCCGCGCCGATCGCCGTCCTCGACGAACGCGGTCGCCGCCTCGGCGTACAGGAGCTGCGCCTCGGCCAGGTCGCCGAGCTCGATGGCGACGTGGCCCAGGTGCAGGCGGATCCGCCCGATCGCCTGGGTGTGGCCCGCCGCGGTGAGGGCTTCGGACGCGCGCTCGAACGCGTCGCGGGATGCCCGCCAGTGCTCCTGGTCGTAGGCGACCAGCCCCAGCTGGTGGTCGATGTGCGCGCGGTCCACCGGATCGGTGGTCCTGGTGCGGGCCAGCTGCAGCAGCTCGGCGGCCTCGTCGTAGCGCTGCTGGCCGCGGCGGGCCCGGCCGAGCAGGGCGAGCAGGGTGGGGTTGTCGGGCTCGCGTTCGACGTGGACCTGGGCGTGCTCGGCGGCCTCGTCGGCGCGACCGCGGGCGAGCAGCAGGCGCAGGGCGAGAGCCTCGGCTCGGGGACCGGGCGCGCTGGAGCGGGTCGACGCGACGAGGGCCTCCCAGGTCGCCACCTGCCCCCGTGCCGCCAGCACCACCTCCAGGGCTTCGGCGAGGTCCAGGACGCCCTCGACATCGCCGGCCTGGCGCGCGGTCTCGTGGGCGACGGTCAGGTTGTCGCGCTCGCGCACGAGGCGGAGTCGACCGGCGCGCCCGGCACCCGCGGCGCGGCGCAGGTCCGAGGCGATCGACGCGAAGTGGCGGGCGTGGGCCTCGCGACCGAGGGCGACCTGGTCGGGATCGCGCTCGGACACGAACGCGCGGATGCTCTCGAGCATGCCCAGGCGGACCCGACCGGCTGCGCCGGGCACCTGGACCAGCAGGGAGCGGTCGCGCAGGGTCTGCACCCGGTCCAGCGCGTCCGCCCCGATGACGGGCTCGGCGGCGCGGAGATCGAAGCCCCCGCGAAAGGCGGTGAGTCGGGCCAGCGCCGCTCGCTCGCTGGGGTCGAGCAGGTCCCAGCTCCAGGAGATGGCGGCGCCGAGGGCCTGGTGGCGGGGGTGGGCCGCCGGGTTCGTGGCGAGCGTGCGGAAGCGGGCGTCCAGGCGCTCCAGCAGGTCTTCGGGGCCGAGGACCCGGGAGCGGGCGGCGGCGAGCTCGATGGCGAGGGGCAGGTGGTCCAGGCGCGCGACCAGCCGGGCGATGCTGACGCGGATCTCGGGCGCGTCGAGCGGGCCGCTGCCCACCGCCCGCGCCCGGGCGACGAAGAGGTCGACGGCGTCGTCCTGGTCGAGGCCCTGCAGCTCCAGGATCCGCTCGCCGGGCACGCGCAGTCGGGCGCGCGACGTGCCGATCACCCGGAGCTCAGGGGCCGCTGCGAGCCAGGTCTCGACGCGCTCGGCGGCGAGGTCGACGACCTGCTCCAGGTTGTCGAGCACCAAGAGCCGCGGGCCGCTGGCGAGGGCTTCGACGAGGTCGGCCACCGGCACACCGAGGGTCGCTGCCACCTCGTCGTCCAGGTCCCCCGCGCTCCGGGCCTCGGTCAGGTCGACGAAGGCGCCGCGATCGCCCAGGAACTGGCGTACGAGGCGGGTCTTTCCGGCACCTCCGGGCCCGAGCACGGTGACCAGCCGCGCGGCGCGGGAGGCCTCGGTGAGGGCGTGCAGCTCGGCGCGGCGGCCGATGAACGTCGGGTGGGAGTGGGGCGGCTCCCGGCCGGGCGGGGGGCTTGGGGCGCCCACGAAGCGGTAGCCGGCGCCGTGCACGGTGAGGACGTGCGCCGGATCGGACGGGTCGCGCTCGATCTTGCCGCGCAGGCGCCGGATGGTGTGGTCGACCGCCCGGGTCACTCCAGCTCGGGCGTGGCCCCAGACATCGACCAGGAGGGTCTCCCGGGACACCACCTCACCGGGACGCGCGGCCAGGTAGCCGAGGACCTCTCGCTCCTTGGTGGTCAGCTGCACGGCGGGCTCGCCGTCCCGGTGCACGACGCCGCGCACCAGGTCGACCCGGCCAGCAGCGAGGACCAACGTCGGCTTCATCGCCAGGAGGGTAGCCCACTCCGGCTGGCCGATCAGCGGCGCCGGCGACCGAGGACCAGCACGACCAGGCCGAGGAGCAGGGGCAGTCCGCCTGCGGGCGCGACCGAGGCACACCACGTGCGGCCTGCGTCCGTGTCGGCGCCGGTGTCGGTGTCGGTGTCGGTGTTGGCGCTGCCCTCGCAGATCGCCGGGTCGCCGACGCAGATCAGGTAGTCCTCGGTCTCGCCGACGAGCCAGCCCGCCGCGGGTCCGCTGCCGTCCCAGGCGCCGGGCGCCACGTCGAGGGGGGCGGGCGACAGGACCACCCGGACCCAGGCGTCCCCGTCCGGGCCGGTCGACAACGCCGGGGTCGTCACGCGGACGGTCTCCCCCGGGGAGAGGCGCACCTCGAGGTCGCGCACGGCCCACTCGGGTGCGCCGCAGGTCTCCTCCTCGCCGCCCCACGCGCCGTCGTGGTCCCAGTCGCCTGCCACGTTGACGTACGCGACCACCGCGCCGTCGATCCGGGGCAGCAGCCCGGAACGCACCTCGTCCGCCGAGATCTGCAGGGTGATGGACGTGCGCTCGCACGCCGGCAGGCCGTGTGTCGGGTCCCAGCCGTCGTCGTAGGCGTCGTTGTCGGCCACGCCCGCGTCGGGGTCCAGGTTGGGCTCGCCGTCGGCGTCCTCGGGCGAGCTCGCGTCGCCGTCCAGGGAGGCTGCGGGGCGGCCGTCCTCGCGCCAGCCACCGAGCCACGCCGCACCTGCGACCCGGTGGGCGGGTCCGCCGCGCCCGTCGACCGCGTGGATGGAGGACCGGTAGGTGGGGAAGGCGCCCACCACGGACGCGTACGCGCCCCGGTAGCCGGCGGGCATGGTGGCCTCGGTGCCGTCGGGGGCGTCGCCGACCTCGGCCGGATCGGACACCTCGGGATCCCCGTCGTCGCCGGGGTGGTGGCACTCGGGCCAGACCGCGCCGGCCCCGGCGAACCCGGACCCGGAGTTGGAGCTGTCGGCGTCGCAGGACGGGTCGAACGCCTCGACGACGTTGTCGTAGCCGACATTGTCGGTGAACATGGCCGGCGATGCCGCACACGCCGCGCCGACCTCGGTGTTGTAGACGAAGAGGTTGTTGAGCACGCGATCGGCACCGGCGAAGCGTCCTCCGCCGATCTCGGGCGACCCGGCCTCGGCGAAGTTGCTGCGGAAGGTGTTCCAGGCCCAGGTGCCTCCGTCGGACCAGGCGCCGCCCGCTGCGTCGTCGGCGTGGTTGTTGGTGATGCAGCTGTGGATGACGCTGGTCGCGCTTCGTGCGTCGTCGTGCACGGCGCCGCCGACCCGGGCCCGGTTGCCGCCGAATCCCTTGGCCGGGCCGAGCCAGGTGCCGACGACGTTGACGGTGGCGCCCTCCCGCGCGGCGACCGCACCTCCCACGCCGCCGATGGCGTGGTTGCCGGAGAAGGTCACCGCGCGCTCCCGGGCCAGGGCGATGGTCAGACCCGGCGCGTGGGCCCCCACCTGGGCGGTCGTGCGCCCGCCGAGCCAGGCGCCACCGCCGTCGGTGCCTGCGGAGTTGGCCATCACGTCGTAGCCCTGGACGACCACACCGCTGTCCTCGACGAACAGGCCGCCCCCGCGAGCGCCGGCCGTGTTCTCGGCGATCGCCGCCGATCCCAGGCCGCCCGTGATCCAGATCGTGCGGTCGTCGCCCGAGTGCCGCACGATGGCGATCCCGCCGCCGTCGGTCCCGGCGGTGTTGCCCAGGACGAGCACGCTCTGCAGGACCGAGTCCTCGTGCACGGCGTCGAGGTAGATGCCGCCCCCCTGCAGGTCGGCCTCGTTGCCAGAGAACGCGTTGACCGCGCGGGCCTCGTCGGTGGACTCGACGCGGCACAGGGCGCCGTCGAGGCAGGCCAGGCCGCCCCCGGCTCCGGTGGTCGTGTTGTCGCGCACCTCGTTGAAGTGGAGCGTGACCTCCGCCCCGGCGTCGACCCGGATGCCCCCGTCGAGGTTCTCCTGGACGACGTTGGGCAGGTCGAAGGCGCCGAGATCGACGACCGCGCCCCCGCCGGTGACCCAGATCCCCCGGGCGCTGTTGCGCTCCACCCTCCCGGCCAGGAGCCCCGACGAGGAGCGCAGCATCACGGCCGCGTCTGCGCTGGTGTTGTCCACCACGTCCAGGCCCAGGTCCTTCGCCGGGTCGTCCCCGAACGCCAGGGCGGCGCTGTCGCGGATGTCCACGGTCGCCAGGCCCCCGGTGTTGCGCCCGACCAGCACGCCGGCGAGCTCGAACCCGTGACCGGCGCCCTCGTCCGGGGTCACGCCGGTCGCGTACAGGGCGGTGCCGGTGCCCGTGCCGTCGTCGTCCTCGAGCCGGTTGGACTCGATGTTCACCAGCGGCCCGAGGTGCACGGTGCGGGCGAGGCCGTCCAGGTGGATGGCGCCGGTGATCGTGCCGACGTTCTCGGCCACCTCGCAGGTGTCGAGCACCAGGCCGCGGCGGGCCCCCTCGGCGAGGATGGCGGCGCCCCGGTCGGACCGGTTGTGCAGGAAGGTCGAGGCCTTCAGCACGGTATCGTTGGGCTCGAGCAGGTTCTGGGAGCCCAGGTACAGGCCGCCGCCCTCGTCCTTGGCGCCGTTGTGCTCGACCCGGTTGCGGGCGAACTCGAGCAGCTCGCAGCTGCCGTGCAGGTAGAGCCCGCCGCCGGTCTCCTTGGCGTCGTTGTAGGTGATGACGTTGTCGCGGACGTACAGGCGGCCGCCGGTGTAGCTGTCCTTCGAGCCGCAGTAGATCCCGCCCCCCTCGTCGGCGAGGTTGGCGAAGATCGCGTTGCCGTCGATGGTGGCGTCGCAGTGGACC
>CALATR010000447.1 GCA_937891875.1 uncultured Pseudomonadota bacterium
GGGGCGGTCTCTGGTCGCTGGTCTCTGGGGCCCGCTCCGGGCGGGGACTCAAGGCGCTGACTTCGTGGCTTACAGCGCGGTGATCCGGGGCAGAATCTCTCGGCCCAAGGCCGACAAGGACCCGCTGGGGGCTACGAACCCCCAGGCGCGCACCCTGGTGCAGCTCCGACCGCCGATGTGCTGGGCCCAGAGACCAGAGACCAGAGACCGGCCCGCCACTCCCCTGCCCGCACCAACGCGATGTCGCGCCAGACGAGCCCTCACTCCTCGTACGTCGCCTCGCGCTCGTACGTCACCGGGCGGGCCCAGGCGGGGCGGATGAGGGGGGGCTCGTCTTCGGGGGAGCGGAGCTGTTCGGGGAGGATGAGCGCCTCGACGCCTCGGGCGACCCCGTCCGACACATCCGCGTTGGCCGCGAGCACGTCCCAGGCCGCCTGCATCGACAGCGTCGCCAGCACCATCGCCACCAACAGGACCGGCAGCGTGATGTCCCCGCGCCACAGCGGGATCCGCTCGACCCGACGCTCCGTGGCGACCGGGCTCAGCGCGACCTTCACCGGGCCACGGGACAGCTCGTAGCGCTCGCCCGGGCGCAGCCGATGACCGCGGACCACGATCACGTCGTCGTTCTTGTCCAGGGACAGCAGCACGTCGAGGCCGGGGAAGGCCACGACCGCTTCGTCGTGCTCACCCAGACGCAGGCCGTCGGTCGCGTCGATGACCTTGTCTTCGACGACTTCATCATGAAGATGGACCGTGACCTGCAGCCTCATGGCGACCCCACACCGACTCTTGACCATGGACGTCGGTCAGGAGTTCCATCTTCATGAGGAATTTGTTGCCAGGGGTCCGCCACGGGGGTGCTCACTCCGGAAGAGGCGTGTCATCTCCATAATACTGCCACAGCAGGGCCTTGAATGCATCGGTCTTGCGCAGGCGCGCAAGTGACGGATCAAGGCGGATATCCTGCCTGAACTCCATGTGATGGAGCGTGCCCAGCTTGGCCATGCCCTGAAGCGCCTTCTCCAGGTACTCCATGGCCAGGTCGTCCTTGCCCTGCTCCGCGAAGACCTTGCAGCGGTGCAGGTCGGCGTAGGGCTCGCCCGGGTCGAGGGTCTCGAGGTCGTTCATGATCGCCTCGGCCTCGGCGTAGCGACCCTGGTGCGCCATGTTGACCGCGAGGTTGTTGAGCGCGGTCACGTCGTTGGGGCGCAGGGCGAGGGCGAGGTTGTAGAGCTCCTCCTCGCGCCGGTACTCCCCGGTGCGCTTGTAGATCAGCGCCTTGTTGTTGTACCCGGCCGCATCCTCCGGGTACAGCTCGATGAACCGGTCATACGTCTCTTCTGCGCCCTTGTAGTCCTCATCGAGGTACTGGTAGTAGGCCAGCATGCCCAGCGCCTCGGGATCGTCCGGGTCGATCTTGAGCACCCGGTTGGCGACGTTCTTCGCCGCCTGGATGCGCAGGTCGTCGAGCTGCTTGTCCTTCTGGTCGTACCAGTCCTTGTAGCCCCAGCCGGGGCGGTCCTCCTGGCGCTCGATCTGCTCCGTGGGGAGCTCGTCGATCTCGGCGACGTCGGACTCGTCCTCGACGCCGTCCTCGGGGTCCTGGAGCTGCTTGGGCAGCTGCACGGGTGTGCCCTTCTCACTGGCCAGGATCTGCTTTCCTGCCCGGTTCTTCGGCTTGGGCCGGTCCTCGATGCGGGTCTCGGTGCGGATCGGCCGCAGGCCATCCTTCTGGGCGCCACCCATGCGGGTCAGGTCACCCTTGTCGCCCGCGGGCAGGTACACGCCCTTGTCCTCCCGCTCGCCGTGCTGGCGGTCGCCCTTGGCGAGCTCGCCCTGGCGATCGTCGCCGTCGAAGTCCTTCTTGAGGATCCGCTCCATGTACTCGGCGAGGCGGTCGTCCGGGATGGTGCCGATGCCGGCGGCCTGCTGGCCCGTCGGCGGGTGACAGGGCCGGAAGATCTCGTTGGCGAGCGGCAAGCTCTCCGGGGGAGCGACGTCGCCGATCCAGGTGTCGCACCAGGTGTCGTTCGCCGTGACGACCTGCTGGGGCACCAGCGACATGCCGCCGATCAGGATCGTCAGCAGCAGCGCGGACAGCAGGGTCGCCGTGATGGCCGACGCGCTGGCCAGGCGGCGCAGGCGGAAGCGGTGCACCATCCGGCACTCGAGGCGGATGGGTCCCTCCTCGATCAGCACGACGCCGTCCCGCTCCAGGATCCGCACGTGGCCGTGTCCATCGGTCACCCGGACCCGAAACTGCCCCTGCCACTCGAGCTTGGCGAGGAAGGGCAGGCCCTCGGGTCGTGGCACCGCCAGCACCGGGGTGCCACCGATCACGATCGAGCGCCCGCTCGGGGCGATCGTGTCCTCGACCACCTGATCGAAGAAGGCGCAGTTGACCTGGACGGCGATGCTCATGCGGACTGGGGGACCTTGGAGTCTTCTGGTGGACGGAGGGAGTCCGAACTCAGCATGGCCTCGCATCGGAGGCGTTGCAATGGGTACGGACACCTCGTGACCGCCCTTGTTCCCCTACCCCTTCGACCAGGCGTGACCCCGATCAAGGCTCTTTCGAGGCATCTTCGGGGGGCTGCACCAGGTGCAGCACCTCGCGCAGCTCGGCCTCGGCGCGGACGAGGGCGTCGCGGTCGCGGGACTCGAGGGTGACGATCACCCGCCACGGGCCCTCGCCAAAGCGCGGGTAGGAGCCGATGTCGACCTGGGGGTGGGCCTGCTGGGCGCGGTCCAGGCGGGCGGCGATGGCGGTCTCCCGCTCGTCGGTGAACAGGCGGGTGCTGTGCACCTTCTCGCCGGCGAAGCGGTGGGCGACCAGCTCGAACTTGGCCCGGAACAGAGCTGGAACGCCGGGAAAGACAAAGACGTTGCGCATGCGGAAGACCGGGAAGGTGGCTTCCGCCTCCCACAGCAGCTCGGTGCCGCGGGGCACGGTCGCCATGCGCAGGCTGTGCTCGTCGGTGAGGCCGGCGGCGGCGAGGATGTCGACCAGCCTGGGGTCGGCTTCTGCGGGCACGTCGAAGGCGAGGGCGATGGACGACAGCGTGAGGTCGTCGTGGGTCGGCCCGACCCCGCCCGAGGTGAACACGTGATCGAAGGTGGCGGAGCAGTAGGCCACCTCACGGGCGATCGCGGCGGGATCGTCGGCGATGGTGACGATGCGGAGCAGGTCCACCCCCAGCTCGCGGAAGCGCCGGATGAGGAAGGGCCCGTTCTCGTCGGCGAACTTCCCCGTCAGGATCTCGTTGCCGATGATGATCCCGGCCGCGGTGGGCATGCGGACCTCCAAGTCGGAGTCAGCATAGCGCCGGCAGGGAGAGGCGGTGTGGGCGGGCGGGGGACGGGCGGGGGAC
>CALATR010000448.1 GCA_937891875.1 uncultured Pseudomonadota bacterium
ATGGGCGAGGACATCGCCGCCCTGGGCGGGGTCTTCGGCAACACCCGCGGCCTGCTCGACGAGTTCGGCGCCGAGCGGATCCGTGACACCCCCATCTCCGAGACCGCGTTCATGGGTGCCGCCACTGGCGCCGCCATCGACGGCATGCGCCCCATCGTGGAGCTCATGTTCGTCGACTTCTTCGGGGTCTGCTTCGACGCCATCTACAACTGCATGGCCAAGAACACCTACTTCTCCGGTGGCCACGTCAAGGTGCCGGTCGTGCTCATGACCTCGACCGGAGGCGGCTACTCGGACGCCGGCCAGCACAGCCAGTGCCTCTACGGCACGTTCGCCCACCTGCCGGGCATGAAGGTGGTCTCGCCGTCCAACGCCTACGACGCGAAGGGCCTGATGACCGCAGCCATCCGCGACGACAACCCGGTGGTCTACATGTACCACAAGGGTCTGCAAGGCATGGGCTGGCTGGGCACCGAGCCCGGGTCCATGGTCGGCGTGCCCGACGACACGTTCACCGTCGAGATCGGCAAGGCCGCGGTCGTCCGCGAGGGCACCGACGTGACCCTGGTCGGCCTGGCGATGGGCGTGCACAACGCGCTGAAGGCGGCGAAGGAGCTGGAGAAGTCCGGGATCTCCGCCGAGGTGATCGACCTGCGCTCGCTGGTACCCCTGGACCGCGAGACCGTGATCCGCTCGGTGAAGAAGACCGGCCGGCTGGTGGTCGTCGACGAGGACTACCACAGCTACGGCGTCAGCGGCGAGATCATCGCCTCGGTCGCCGAGTCGGGCGCGGGCATCCTGCAGGCCGCCCCGCGCCGGGTCACCTACCCCGACGTGCCCATCCCCTACGCGCGCATCCTGGAGCAGCACTGCCTGCCCAACCCGGGCAAGATCATCTCTGCCGTGCGCGACATGGGGGTCGGTGCATGACGCGGGAGATGACCGTTCCGAGGGACCGCTGGGAGGAGGACGACGAGGTCGTCGTCACCGCCTGGATGTACGACGACGGCGCGCGGGTGAAGGCCGGCACCGTCGTGGTCGAGGTCATGGTCAGCAAGACCCAGTACGAGCTCGAGGCGCCCGCCGACGGCGTGCTGCACATCGTCGCCCAGATGGACGACATCGTGCAGAAGGGCAGCGTGCTGGCGCGGATCGAGGACGGGTGAAGGCTCGCTTCCTCGAGCCCGAGGCGGCGCTCGCCATGGAGCGTCGCCTCTTCGACACCCCCGTGCTCGGCGGCACGCGCGAGGTCTGGGCGACCCGCCGCTGCCTCGTCGTGCCCAAGGTCATCACCCGCGCACCGGGCTTCGAGGCCGCCCGTGAAGCGTCGGCCCGGGCCGGCTGGCCCGTCTACGAGCGGATCACCGGCGGGGGCATCGTGCCCCAGGGGCCGGG
>CALATR010000449.1 GCA_937891875.1 uncultured Pseudomonadota bacterium
CAACGTGCTCCTGGCCAGCAGCCCCCGCTCGGAGCGGGCCCCAGAGACCAGCGACCAGAGACCGGCCCGCCACTCCCGACGCGCGACCCGGGCTCAACAGGCCCGCAGGACCAGCAGGCGGACGGGGACCATGCCCGCGCAGACCTCGTCGCCGAAGCGATCGTAGAGGATGTCGCGCGGCGCGAGCTCGTCGTCCTCGAGCACCTGCCAGCCCAGCTGAGCCAGGCGCCGGGCCGACCAGCCCGCCCGGGCGCGACCCTGGACCCCGGTCAGGTCCAACACCACCACAGCCCGGGGCGCGGTCCGTCGGATCCGGGCGAGCAAGGTCCGCAGTCCCTGGGCCGGCACCCGGTGGAGCAGGCCCAGCAGCAGCACGACCGGCTGCACGTCGTCGGGCTCGGGCAGCACGTCCCATCCCTGGGGGATCATCGCGATGTCCTCGATCTCCGCCCACTCCCGGGCAAACGGCGATCCGGAGAGCAGGGCGTCCTTGGCCGCGATGACGTGGGGCTCGTCCAGCTCCACCCAGCGGGTCACGACCGGCGCCAGCGGCCAGGCCAGGCGCTGCCAGCGCGCGTCGAGACCACAGCCGATGCTCCAGATGCTCTGGTTGAGGTGCTGCCGGCGGGCCGCGTCACGCAGGCGGAGCAGGATCTCGTCGACCAGGTCCGCGCGGGCGCGCACGGCACACAGGCGCTCGGGCACCGGATCGTGGGGCAGCAGGGCCGGCCGGGTGCGTCCGATCCACGCCGCCACGGCACAGCGAGGCTCGCCGCGATCCACGGCGCTGGCCTCGGCCGCGAGGCTCCATCGGACCATGATCGGCAATCGCCGGGCGGACAACCTGCACACTCCCCACGCCGCGCCGCCGCGCGACGCCCCCACCATAGGATCGGCGTGCCGACCGCGCGACTGGACGGGTGATGCCGTGCGATAGTGGCGGCGGAGGACGAATCCTGTGCGCGTGTCGATGCCCGTGCTGGCCCTGCTCTTGATCGGCTGTTCCGCCGGTCGCGCGTCCGTCGCGCTGGTGCAGGCGGACAAGGCGATCTCCCACGCCAAGAACCGCGGCGCTGCCGAGCAGGCCGAGTTCGAGCTGGCGATGGCCGAGGCCTACCTGACGAAGGCCCGCGAAGAAGCCCACTTCTCCAGCTATCGGGAGAGCGTGGAGCTGTCGCGGGGTGCGGCGGACTGGGCGGACCGGGCGGTGATCGTCATGGAGTCCGAAGGCACGGCCAGCGCGTCGAGTGCACCGAACGCGCCGGGCGGCGTGACTGCCCCGAAGCCGCTTCCCTCGCAGCCACCTGACGCACCCGCCGCGCCGCCAGCCGACGCGCAGTCCCCCGGCGCAACCGGCGAGAGCCCCGACGCCTGGACCCAGCGAGACCCGACGGAGTCCGACACCGACACCGACACCGACGCGGACACCACAGGCGAGCCCGCAGACAGCGAGGACGCCGAGCCCAGGAAGCTCATCGTCGTGCCCGTGCCCGAGAGCTCCGATCCGCCCCCGCCCAAGCTGATCATCGTGCCCCGCGACGACACCGTCGACGAGGAGGAGACGCCTTGAGCCCCTCCCCGAAGCTCCGCGCCGGCCTCGTCGTGCTCGCCCTGCTCCCCGCTCTCGGCATCGGCTGCACCAACCCGCGCCTCGTCGCCGCCGCCCTGGAGAAGACCCAGGGCCAGATCGCCAGCGCCCAGGACGTGCACGCCCGCATCTGCGCCCCGCGCCCCTTCGCTGAAGCCTCTTCCAACCTGGACTTTGCTCGCCTGGAGTTCATGCAGGGCGACGTGCGGCGCGCCAACGAGCACCTGGACCGTGCGACTGCCGCCGCCCAGGTGGCGCTCGAGGCCGCGACCCCCTGCGGCACCGCCGACGCCGACATGGACGGGGTCGCCGACGTGGTCGATCGCTGCCCCGGCGAGAAGGAGGACCTCGACGACGACCAGGACGACGACGGCTGCCGCGACATCGATCCCGAGGACGACGAGGACAAGGACGGCATCGCCAACATCGACGACGCCTGCATCGACGCCGCCGAGGACTTCGACGGCGACCGGGACGACGACGGCTGCCCCGAGACCTCGAGCGACTCCGACGGGGACTCGATCATCGACGCAGTCGACAACTGCCCGGAGGAGCCGGAGGACATCGACGGCTGGGAGGACGAGGACGGCTGCCCCGACCCCGACAACGACCGGGACGGCATCCCCGACATCCTCGACGGCTGCGACACCATCCGCGAGGACCTCGACGGCTGGAACGACCA
>CALATR010000450.1 GCA_937891875.1 uncultured Pseudomonadota bacterium
CAGGAAGCGCAGCTCCGTCGCTCGGAGCTCCGCTCCCTGGCCGGCCGAAGCTGGAGACTGGAGACTGGAGGCCGAGCCTCCACTCCCCCGCCTCGAAGCCACGCGACGCCTCTCTCGCCACTCCCCCGCCTCGAAGCCACGCGACGCTCTTCCCGCCAGTCCCGCGCTCGACCCAACCTCACCTTCGCCGCGCCTTTCACCCCTGCAGCTTTCACGACGACCCGCCACGGACTACACTGCAGACATGATCACCGGACCCGAGCTGGACCTCCTGCAGGAGGTCCTTGCCGAAGACCCCACCGCGGACATCTACCTCGACGTCGCGCATGCCCTGCTGGACCGCGGCGACGCGCGGCAGGCGGCGGTCGTGCTGCGGCGGGCGCTCGAGTTTGGCGTGCGCGACCTCGACACCGCGCGACTGCTCGCGCGCACCGCCAGCGAGATCGGGGACGACAAGGGACTGCGCGTCGCGGCAGACGCGCTGGGTGAGCAGGCCATGCGGTCGGAGCCCGCGCTCGCCCGGTCCTATGCGGTGGCGCTCGACCGGGCCGGAGACCTCGACAAGGCCGGCTCGCTCGCACAGCAGCTGCTGGGTCTGCACGGTGATGACGCCGAGCTCCGCGCCATCGTCCAGCGCATGAACGCCTCGATGCCCGATCAGGACACCCGCGCCCGTGACCCCTTCTTCACGGTGCGGCGCGCGGAGGCCTACCTGGAGAACGGGCGCATCGACCTCGCCATCCGCACCTACCGTCGGATCCTGGCCTACCACCCGGGTCATCAGGGTGTGCGCGCCCGGCTGCTCCGCCTTCGGGCCATGCCCCGGGAGTCCCGCCCCTGGGTGGACGACCTCTCCGAGGAATACTGGGTCTCCCGCCCCATGTCGGCGCTCTCGATGCCGGCGCCCACCCTGGTGCCGGACCTCATCGTGCCCCCGGAGGAGGAGGCGACCGTGCCCGGTCCGCCGGCTCGGGTCGCGGGTCCCGGAGGTCCGCCCCTGAGGGGATCGTCTTCGCGGGCCGGTGTGGAGAACCCCTTCGCCGATACCTTCGAGGACGAGGAAGAGACCACGATCATGCGGGAGGAGGACCTCCCGACGTCGGTGTTCTCGCGCTCGAACGTGCTCCGGCGGTCCGAGGACCTCGATGAGGAAGCGACCGAGATGTTCGACGCGCGCGCCTCGCGGGAGCTCCGCCGTCGCATCCCCGGGGTCGACGATCTGCGCGCCGCTCTCGCCGAGGATGATGAGGACGCCGACTCGGTGTCCGACAGCCCCGGTCCGGACGGGGACGCGGACTCCATCATCGAGCAGGCTCGCGCCATCGAGCGCGCCGCCGATCGCCGTCGCCGCTCGCTGTTCCGCAAGTAGGCGCGTCCGCAGACAAGGCAGGAGAGACGCCGATGACCGGTCGCCACGTGCTCGTGCTCCAGGGGCCGAACCTCGACCTGCTCGGCACTCGTGAGCCGGAGATCTACGGGTCGTTGACGCTCGGTGAGATCGGGGCGCGCATGGACCGGGAAGCGGAGGCGGTGGGGGTGACCCTGCGACATGTGCAGTCCAACCACGAGGGCGTGCTGGTCGAGGCCATCCACGAAGCCGGCCGGGACGGTACCCTGGGGGCGGTGGTCAACGCGGCCGCCTACACCCACACCTCGGTGGCCCTGCGGGACGCGCTCGTCGCGGTAGACCTGCCGTTCGTGGAGGTCCACCTCTCCAACGTGTTTGCCCGCGAGAGCTTCCGACACAGCTCCATGCTCGCCGATCGGGCGATCGGCGTGGTCAGCGGCTTCGGTGCGGACAGCTACATCCTCGGGCTGCGCGGCCTGCTGGCCCGGCTTGCAGGGTGACCGACGCGTGGTACGTGACTCGGCCGTGGGCGCGGTGAAGTCGGCGCCTGCAACACCACAGGGCAACCCGCAGGGGAGTGTGGCGATGGACCTGGACAAGATCGAGGGGCTGCTCAAGCTCCTCTCCGAGCATGACGTCCGCGAGTTTCAGTTCAAGGACGACGGCATGGAGCTGGAGCTGAAGCTGGGTGCCGAGGTGGTCGCTGCCGCCCCGGTCGCCATGGCTGCACCCCAGGTCGTGCACCACGCGGCACCCCACGCGGCTCCCGCTGCAGCGCCTGCCGCGGCCCCTGCTGCCGCCCCCGCCGCGGACGAGGGCCTCGTCGCCATCGAGTCGCCCATGGTGGGCACGTTCTACCGCTCGCCCAGCCCGGGGGCGGCCTCGTTCGTGGAGGTCGGCACCAAGGTCAAGCCTGGTCAGGCGCTGTGCATCGTCGAGGCGATGAAGCTGATGAACGAGATCGAGTCGGAGGTGTCCGGCGAGATCGTGGAGATCTGCGTCGAGAACGCCCAGCCCGTGCAGTTCGGGCAGACGCTCTTCAAGATCCGCCCTGCGTGACCGAATGCGCGTGGGGCTCGCCCCGCGCTGCTCCGGAGGCCTCGTGTTCAAGAAGATCCTCATCGCCAACCGGGGAGAGATCGCCCTGCGGATCATCCGCACCTGCCGGGAGATGGGGATCGCGACGGTCGCGGTCTACTCCAAGGCGGACGAGAACGCGCTGCACGTGCGGTTCGCCGACGAGGCGGTCTGTATCGGGCCGCCGTCCGCACTCGCCAGCTACCTGCATCAGCCCTCGCTGCTCACCGCGTGTGAGATCACCGGCGCCGATGCGGTGCACCCCGGCTACGGATTCTTGGCCGAGAACGCCATGTTCGCGTCGGCTGTCCGCCAGATGGGCCTCTCCTTCATCGGCCCCAGCGTCGAGCACCTCAAGATGTTCGGCGACAAGCTGTCGGCCAAGGAGGCGGCGCGCAAGGCCGGACTTCCGCTGCTCGAGGGCAGCCCGGGCGCCGTCGGCACCGTCGAAGAGGCGATCGCCGCGGGCCGCAAGGCGGGCTTCCCGGCCATGCTCAAGGCGGCTGCTGGCGGCGGTGGCAAGGGCATGCGCATCGTCGACTCGGAAGACGACATGGAGCGCGTGTTCCGCCTGGCCCAGGCCGAGGCACGGGCCGCGTTCGGCAATGGCGACGTCTTCATCGAGCGCTTCCTGCGCTACCCCCGCCACATCGAGGTCCAGGTGGCCGGCGATGGACGGGGACGCGGCGTGCACGTCGGCACCCGCGACTGCTCCATGCAGCGCCGCCACCAGAAGATCATCGAGGAGGCTCCGGCACCGTTCCTCGATGACGACCTCCACGAGCGCATCGCCGAGGCGGGCGCGGAGCTGGTCCGCTCGGTCAAGTACCAGACCGTCGGCACGGTCGAGTTCCTGGTCGAGGGCAACGAGTTCTTCTTCCTCGAGGTGAACCCCCGGATCCAGGTCGAGCACCCGGTCACCGAGGAGGTCACCGGCGTGGACCTCATCCAGGAGCAGATCCGCCTCGCGGCCGGAGAGCCCCTGTTCATCCGTCAGGATCGGGTGCGCCCCCGCGGCCACGCCATCGAGATCCGGGTGAACGCCGAGGATCCCTGGACCTTCATGCCCTCGCCCGGCCGGATCACCGGCTACCACGAGCCCGGCGGCCCCGGCGTGCGCGTCGACAGCGCCGTGCATGAGCACGCGATGGTCCAGCCGTACTACGACTCGCTCACCGGCAAGCTGATCGTGCACGGCCGCAACCGCGACCACGCCATCCGCCGCATGCTGGGCGCGCTCGACGAGTTCATCGTCGAGGGCATCAAGACGACCATCCCGCTGCAGCGCGAGCTCCTCGAGACGGAGGAGTTCCGCGACGGCAAGATGTACGTGCGCTTCGTCGACGACTGGCTCAAGGCCCGCGAGGCCGAGGACAAGGAGCCGCAGCCGGCCTGACCCCGGCTGTAGAGCACCTGCAACGCCGGGTCTCGGTCGACTCAAGCCGCTTCGCCCACCATCCGATCCCGTCCCTGGAGGCGGAGATGGTGCAGTCCCCGGTCGAGGTCGTACACGCATGAGTCGGCTCCTCGCCGATGTCGCCGGCGTGCTCGACGCCGCCTTCCCGCTGCACCTGCTGGTGGACCGGGCGGGCACGGTCGTGCGCCTCGGCCCGCTCGCCGGGCGGGTCATGTGCGCGCGGCGGGGCCAGCGGCTGCTGTCGGTGCTCGACGTGGAGCAGCCCAAGGCGACGGGGTTCATGCCGGAGGAGCTGCTCGGCAAGCCCATCATCGCCCGGGCGAAGGGAGCCGAGGCCCTGCGCCTGCGCGGACAGCTGATCCCCGCTGGCCACGAGCTGTGGGCGCTGGTGTGCTCGCCGATCGTGCAGGACCTCGACGTGCTCGCCGCGTGCGGGCTGACGCTGGAGGACCTGCCGGCCCACGACCCGACGCCGGAGCTGCTCAAGGCGGCCAAGGTGCAGCGCGCCGAGCAGGCTGCCCAGCGCCAGGGTCAGAAGATGGAGACCCTCGGGCGCCTGGTCGGCGGCATCACCCACGACTTCAACAACCTCCTGGTCGCGATCCTCGGCCATGCCAGCCACGGCCTCGAGGAGTCGCGCGACCCGGTCGCTCGCGAGGCCCTGCAGGGGGTGTTCGACGCGGCGGAGCGGGCGGCGGCGCTGACGGCCCGGCTGCTGACGTTCTCGTCGCCCTCGCCAGGCACCAACGGCCCGGTCGACGCATCACGCGAGGTGCGCCAGGTCGCGGGCATGCTGCGGCGACTGCTCCGCGAGGAGATCACGCTGGACGTGCACATCCAGGTACAACCCGCGTGGATCCCCCTCGACCGGACGGAGCTGGAGCAGATCCTGGTCAATCTGGCGGTCAACGCCCGCGACGCCATGGCCGGCGGCGGCGAGCTGACCGTCACCCTGGACCGGCGGAGGCTCGACGAGGCCAGCGCCGTCGCCATGGGGGTGCCCGCCGGCACCCACGTCTGCCTCTCGGTGCGCGACTCGGGCAGCGGGATCCCCGCCCACGTGCTCGACCACATCTTCGAGCCGTTCTACACCACCAAGGGGGCTGGCAAGGGCACCGGCCTGGGCCTGTCGACCGTGTTCGGCCTGGTGAAGGGCGTCGGCGGCACGGTGCAGGTCAACAGCGGTGTCGGCCGAGGCACCACATTCTTCCTGTGGTTTCCGGAGGCTGAGCCCCCGCGGCGCACCGTCAGCGGTCGCCACGCGCTGGGCCGGGTCCCCGCGAGCGAGGGCGAGGTGGTGCTGCTGGTCGACGACGAGCCGCAGATCCGCCGGGTCGTCGGGCGCATGCTGGCCAAGGACGGCTGGCAGGTCCGGCAGGCGACCTCGGTCGACAACGCCCTGGAGCGGCTGCCCGCGGTCCACGATCTGGCGCTGGTCATCACCGACCAGAACATGCCCGGCAAGACCGGCGTCGAGCTGGTCGAGGCGCTCCGCGACCGCGGGGTCACCGCACCGTGCATCATCATGAGCGGCTACAGCGACGATCCACGCCTGTTCGACGGCGTGCGCAAGGGCCGCTTCCGCCTGCTGTCGAAGCCCTTCTCCTCGGAGAAGCTCCAGCGCGCGGTCGACCGGGCCATCGCGAGGGGCCGCCTGCGGAGGCTGAGCGAGGCCGAGATGGAGCCGCCGACCATGCCGTCGTGGATCGGGCGCAGTCCGGTGTAGGGGCGGTCCCGCTACGCTCGCTGGACGTACCGGAGCACGAGAGAGAGCTGCACCGCGACCCGGGAGGCATCTGGCGCCCCGGGGCTGTGGGCCAGGTAGTGCTCGAGGTCGCGGGCGGCGAGGGTGTGCTGGCCGAGGCGGGCGTGGAGCAGGCCGCGCTCGCGGCGGAGCAGGTGCACGTCGGGGCGCAGGCCGACGCGGCGGTCGGCGTTGCGCAGGGCGCCGGCCAGGTCGCCGCGGCGGATCCAGGACCCGACCAGGTTGTTGCACATGCGCAGGAGCAGGTCGACCGGTGGGGTGGGACTCAGGGCCTCGGAGAGCTCGGCGGGGTCGGGTTCGCGACCCAGGTGGCGCCCCAGGGCGAGGGCCAGGTCATCCACCGTGCGGCGGGCTCCACCTCGGAAGGGATCGAGGAAGATCCTGGGATCCTCACGGGTGGCGACGATGACGTGTCCGGGGAAGCCGATGACGTCCAGCGGCACGCCGACCCGTCGCCCCACCTCGGAGGTGATGATCGACAGCAGCAGGGGCAGGCCCTGGCGGCGGATGAGCACGTCGTCGATGCAGCTGTTGCCGGGGTGGTCGTACTCGACCTCCTCGCCGCGCAGACCCTCGTCGACGAAGAGCCGGTGGATCAGGCGGGCGAGGGCGGTGCGGGGATCGGAGCTCCCAGCCCCCATCGCGAGCGCGTCCAGGGCCTCGCGCACCCCCTCGACGGTGGCGCTGCTGCCCTCCTCGGCGGCGAGCATCGCGCACGCCTCGTCGAGCGGCGGGGGGCCGCGGGGCTCTCCCCGGGAGCGCTCCCAGCGCTCCGCCAGCTCACCCATTGCGGGTCCCCGCCATGCCTACTCCTCGGGAATCGGCGCGCAGAACGGGCCGCTGGGTGCGTCCAGGACGCAGTAGCTGTCGAGGGTGCAGTGCTCGTCCAGGGTGCACTCGACGCAGCGACCCGTCTCCAGCCCCGGGGTGGCGCAGTAGGGGAACTCGCCGCCGAAGAAGGCGACGCACTGATCCGCGTCGGTGCAGCAGTCGACCGTCTCGTCCGCCGCATCGCAGGTGCGGAGCGGCTTCGTATCGGCGAGGTCGGGGCAGCCGGTGAGGGCGAGCAGCAGCAGGAAGGAGCGCATGAGGGCACCTATCAGAACAGGGTGCCCAGGGACAGGTGCAGGCGGGCGACCGGCTCCTCCCACTCGCCGCGGAGCAGGCCGTCGGGGCCCTGCCGGATGGCCTGGGGGTTGAACGCGAGATCCGCCTGCAGCGGACCCACCGGGGTGGCGACCCGCAGGCCGACGCCGGTGCCGACCCGGACCATCGGGGCGTCGGGCTCCAGCATGGAGCTGACCGTGGTCTGCCCGTCGATGAAGAAGACCTGGCCCGCGTCGACGAAGACGGACACGGCGTAGCCCTCCCAGTCAGACAGACCGAGAGCGGGCAATGGAACGAGCAGATCGGCCGCGACGCGCGCGTAGGTGTCGCCGCCGGTGGGCACCCAGCGCACGTCGTCGCGGCGCACCTGCTGGGCCACCACCGGACTCAAGGAGTCGGGCCAGTCGAGGTCCAGCTGGCGGGTCTTCTGGAGCGGGCCGACTCCGTCGCGCCGGAAGCCCCGCAGGCTGGCCGTGCCGCCGAGGCGATAGCGCTGCTCGACCGGGACCGCGGGCCGGACCTCCTCGCCGCCGACGGTGAAGGTGCGGAGCTCGCCGATGGGAACGACCGCCTGCACGCCGCCCTCGGCCGCCACCTGCAGGGTGAGCCCGCCGAGAGGGACCGCCTGCTGGGTGCGCGCCTCGAACGCGATGGTGGGCACCCGGAGGTTGTCCTTGTCGACCCCGGTGCGGGCGAGCTCCACCAGGGCAGGGGAGAAGGCTGCGCGGGCCTGGTACAGCCCGCCGCGGGTCGGCTGGAGGGGGTTGTCGCGCCGATCGTCGAGCCAGACCGCCTGGAACACGTCGACCCAGCGCCCCCGGGTGTCGACCGAGGGATCCTCGGGCAGGGCGAGGCGCGGGCTGCGCCAGATGTCGTTCGCGAGCAGCGCGCCGGGATCGGCATCGGCGAGGCGGCGGTGCTCCAGGCGGGCGGCCAGCTGAAAGCGACCGGTCTTCAGGCTGTGCAGCTCGACCTGGGCGCCGAGGGCGCGACGGAGGCTGCGCCAGTTGCGCTCCTGGATCTCCTCCAGGCCCACCGCGGTGAGCGAGAGTCGGCTTCGGCGGGTGATCGGCGTCTGGTAGGTCGAGCCCAGGCGGTACTCGGGGGTGCGGAAGCCGGGCAGGCCGGCGAGGCTCGATCCCGTGGAGAAGCGCAGGCCGATGAGGGCGTTGGTGTCGAGTCTGTCGGCGGGTCCGAGCAGGTTGCGCCAGGTCCAGCGACCGAGCGCGCGCAGGCCCTGGTCGCTGGCCAGACCGACACCGGCCTCGACGGTGTGGCGCGAGCGCTCCTGCAGGTCGATGACGAGGTCGCGGGCGTTGCCGTCGCCCAGCACGCTCACCTCGAGGCTGCTGAACATGCCGAGATCGTAGAGCTCGGCGCGCAGGCCCTCGAGGACCTCGGCGGTGATCGGCGTGCCCAGCTCGGGAGCGACCGTGCGGCGCAGGAAGGGGCTGTCGACCCGGCGGTTGCCCCGGGTGGCGAAGCTGCGCATGAGGATGCGCTCGCCCGGCGTGACCTCGATGCTGGCGGTGATCGCGTCGCTGTCGAGGTCCGTGGCGCGCACCCGGGCCTGGGCGGTCAGGTAGCCCTGGGCACGGTGGGCCTGCACGATGCGCTGGGCGAGCCCCTGCAGGCCCTGGGGGGAGAAGGGTCCGCCCTCCAGACGCTCGACCGTCTCGGGGACCCACTCGAGGCGCACGTCCGGTGCCAGTCCGACCACCTCGAGGCTGCGCAGGGTGGTCTCCTGGCCCTCCTCGACGTGCACGGTCACCCGGACCCAGCGCTGGGAACGGTCCAGGGTCAGCAGCGGGATGCGGCGACCGGTCTCGACCTCGCCGGGGGTGAGCACGGCGCGGGGATAGCCGACGCTGTGATAGAGCGACTCTGCCGCTTCGACGCCGTCTTCCAGGGCATCGTCCGTGAGGTGGCGCCGGCGCAGGACCTCGGGGGAGGCCTGGTTGAAGACCGTGCGCAGCTGGGTGTCGGAGAAGGCCTCGTTGCCGGTGAAGCGGATGGCGCGGCGGCGGTAGCGGGGTCCGGTGTCGACGGTGACCTCGAGGGTGAGGCCGTCGGCGGTGTCCTCCCGGGTGACCTCGGCGGTGGCGTCGCGGTAGCCCTGCTCGGCGAGCCAGCTCTGGATGCGCTCCGGCGCCGCTTCGATGAAGCCGCGGGTGAGGCGCAGGCGCTCGTCGATGCCCAGCGCCTCCTCGGCGTCGAGGGTGCTGATCCCCTCGGTCACGATGGTGAGGCGCGGTCCCGCCTCGATCTGCACGTCGACGTCCCAGCGACCCTCGCCGACGGACTCGGCCTCGACGCGGACGCCGGCCTCGATCCAGCCTCCGGCGAACGGGGCGAGCAGGCCGCGGGCGCGCATCCACTCCAGGGTGCGCGGGCCGAGCAGATCCTCGCTGATCCCGTCCTGGCCGAGACGCCCGAGCTTCTGCTGCACGGTGAGGCGGGTTCGGGTGAGGGTCTCGTCGCGCAGGGGCTGGCCTTCGCGCAGGCCGGCCTGGCGCATCCAGCGGCGGACCTGGGTCTCGGTGAGGGGCTCGGGCACCCCCTGCAGGTGGACCTCGCCGACGGTGCGCGGCGGGCCCTCGTCGACCCGGATCCAGACCTCGTGCTGGAAGCGGTCGTCGTCATCGGGGAAGCTCCCGACCTCGACCCGAGCCTCGGGGTAGCCCTCGCCGGCGAGCCACGAGAGCACCCGGTCTGCGACCATGATCGCGTCCTGGTCGGGATCAAAGGCGTCGCCGCGGCGCAGGCGGGCCGCACCGGCGATCCGGCGGGCGGGGAGCTGATCGGCGCCCTGGACCCGCACGTCGGACACCCGGATGGCGGGGTAGAGCACGTAGCGGAGGCTGACCCCCTCGACGACGTCGTCGAGGTCAGGATCGAAGACCGGCGCGGGGCTGACCTCGGCCTGGACCGCGGCGATGGGCGCGACCCGGTAGAGGGTGCGCAGGTCCAGGGCGAC
>CALATR010000451.1 GCA_937891875.1 uncultured Pseudomonadota bacterium
GCGCGGGATCGACATGTTCGACTGCGTCATCCAGACCCGGCACGCCCGCAGCGGCATGATGTACACCAACGTCGGGCGCATGCGGATCACCGACAAGCGCTACCGCACGGACATGTACCCGATCGACACCTCGTGCTCGTGCGAGACGTGCCGGCGGTTCACCCGCGCCTACGTGCACCACCTCTTCCGGGTCGGCGAGGTGCTGGGCACCACCCTGGCGACCATCCACAACCTGCACTGGTTCGCGACCTTCATGGCCGAGATGCGACAGAGCATCGTCGAGGGCCGGTTCGAGGCGTTCCGCGCCCACACCCACGACATCTACCCCGAGAAGCCCGGCGAGGACGTGGCCGGCCAGGAGGAGATCTCCGGTTCGAAGCGTGCTTCTCGCAGCAAGAACCGGGGCGGTCACGGCGGGGGCTCCAAGCGCTCCCGCGGGGGCAAGGGCCGCCGGAAGTGAGAGCGGGCTGGTAGCATCGGGCCTTCCGGAGGCCCCATGTTGCTGCTCCTCGCTCCCCTCCTGGCTCACGCAGGCGCGTATGGCGACCCGGCCGAGCTCACCGTCGAGGGCCGCGTGCCCGAGGAGATCGGCGATGCGTGCGCGGCGGACGTGAGCCCCCAGGGCGGCGGCCAGCTGTGGTCGGCGAAGGGCTGCGACAGCGGCGCCCTCACCAAGGCGCTGGGCGACGGCACCTTCTCGATGCGCGGCCCCGACGGGGTCTACCGCCTCGCCCGCTGCGAGGCCCAGACCGTGCTCTGCCCCGCCCCCGCCTTCGACCTGTCGACCTGGACCGCCCCCGCCAAGGTGAAGGTCGACGCCCCGGCGCGCTGCAGCCTGACCGTCGTGCACGCCCCCGGCCGGCTCGCCATCGAGGCCTTCGACGCGTGCCCGGAGGAACTTCGTGATGACCTCGAGCGATTCTTCAAGAAGAACGCCAGCTCTTCTCCGGGCTCGGCCGAGGTCCGGCAGCAGCTCTCGCTCACCGTCCTGCCCGCCGGCACCGTCGACAAGTCCGCCATGTGGGTGGTCGAGGGCCACGCCCCCGTGCTGATCGCCACCGAGGAGCCCCGCTACCCGGACACCAAGGTCGACCGCGACCTGGCCGAGGTCAGCTGCACCTTCGACCTGCAGCTGGGCACCGACGGGCGCGTAAGGGACGCCGTCGTCCGCCCGCCCGAGAACGAGCTGGTGCAGCCCTGCCTGACCCCGTTCGAGGAGGCGGGCAAGGAGGCGCTGTCGGAGTGGCGCTGGGTGCCGCCGGTGCGCAAGACCGAGCCCAAGCCCGCGGCGATCACGGTCGAAGTGACGTTTCGACGCTGATCACCGGCTCAGGCACACCGAGAACCACGCCTCGCCGCCGACCTCCTGCACCACGCAGTCCTGGGTGTCGGCGCAGGCGGGCTCGCCGCCGGCAGGGTCGCAGAAGCGGTAGCAGCGGCTGTCGAAGGTGCTGCAGAACATGCCGCGGGCGCAGGAGGTCGAGGCGAAGCGCACGTCGCAGAGCTCGCCCTCGAGCCGCTCGCCGGAGGGCGCGCATCCGAAGGAGTCCAGGTCGAAGGGAACGCAGTTCTGACCATAGATCTCGGGCGAGCAGGTACCGGCGGGGTCGAGCGGGTCGCAGGTCTGGAGGTCCGCGCAGGTGAGGTCGACGTCGCAGGCCCGGCGCGGACCGCAGGGGCTGTCGAGCTGGCCGGCCACGTCACAGACGTCGGGCTGGCAGGTCTGGCTGGCCCGCTGGCAGGTCTGGCCGTCGGGGCAGTCGCCGAGGCACAGGGCGGTCGTGTTGCCGCCCACGAACGGCTGCCACTCGGATCGGAGCTGGGCGCGGGTCCAGCTGCGGCCCCCGACCACGACCCGCACAGGCGCAGACAGGGTGGCGAGGTCGTTCAGGGGGTCGGCGTCGAGGACGAGCAGGTCGGCGCGGAGGCCCTCGGCGACGAGACCGCGATCGTCGAAGCCAGCCGCGAATGCCGCATCCCGGGTGGCGGCCGTGAGCGCGTCCTGGGGGGACCAGCCGAGCTCGACCATCGCCGCGAGCTCACGGTGCAGCCCCTCGCCGTGAGCGACGAAGAGGTAGCCAGCGTCGCTGGCGGGTACGACCGGCGCGCCCGCGACCCGCAGCTCGCGCAGGCTGGACCGGGCGGAGGCATGCCAGCGTGCGGCCTCGTCCGCGTAGCCGGCGACGAGCAGATCGGGAGCGTCGCGCACGGCCTGCCAGTCGGCGAGCACCCCCGCGGGCACGACCGGGGCGAGGGTGTCCCAGGGCACCCGATCGGCGAGCACGTCTCCCGGACCGGAGAACGCGCCCAGGGTCGTGTGCACCGAGCCCGCCTGGTCCGCGATCCGCGCCGCGCCGGACGCGCTGACCCCCTCAGCGAAGGGGGGATGCGCGAGGTGATCGGCGCCAAGCTCGAGGGCGCGCAGGGCCTCGGCCTCGGAGTCGGCGTGCACGTAGCGGAGGGGCAGGTCGGTCGCGAACGCCACCTCGGCGAAGGCGTCGGGGAGGCGATCGGTGGCCCAGGGGCTGTGGCTGGCGTCGGTGAACGCGACCTTCACCCCGTCGAGCCCGAAGGCGGCCTGGGTGGCGACGAAGCTGCGTACGGCCTGCTCGGAGTCGGGGAAGAAGCAGGCGGGTCCGGGGGCGAGCTCGCAGGGGTGTCCGCCGGGCACGGTGATGAACTGGCCCAGCGTGCGCACGGACGGTCCGCGCCAGGTGACCGACTCGGAGGCGCTGCGCAGGGTGAAGGCCGCCTGCGGGCTCCCCGCATCCACGACGGACGTGACGCCAAAGTAGAGGTTGGCCCGGAGGTTGTCGGCGAGGGTCCACGCGGGGTCGGACACGGCAGCACCCGACAGGAACAGGTGCACGTGCGGGTCGACCAGGCCCGGGGTCACGAACTTGCCCCGGGCTGACTCCACGACGATGGCCTCCCGCACATCGGGGGCGCTGTCCAGCACGCCGACGATCCGGTCGTTGTCGACCACGACCCACACCGGGCCCCGGGCTCCGTCCGCATCGACGACCGTGACCGCGGGCAGGACCAGGTCCGCCTCCGACCAGTCGACGTCACTCTCCGAGTCGGTGTCGGTGTCCAACTCCGTGTCCGTGTCGGTGTCCGCGCCGGTGTCCGACAGGTCCGAGTCCGTGCCTTGCATCGGCGCCGTGCACGCCACACCCAGTGCTGCCCAGACAATCCACCGCATGCCGGTGAATACCACGCGCGCCCCGACGTCTCTCGACTGGAGGTCCCCCATGTCCCGCTGGACCCTCATTCCCCTGCTCCTTGCCACCGGCTGCATCATCGTGGTCGACGGGAATGATCCGCCGGACACCGACCCCATCCGCACCGAGTGCGACGTCGACCAGGACGGGGTGCTGGCCACTACGTGCGGCGGCCTCGACTGTGACGATCTCGACGCCTCCGTCCGCCCCGGCGCCGACGAGTGGTTCGACGACGGCATCGACCAGGACTGCGACGGAACCACCGAGGTGAAGGTCGACCGCTTCGATCTGCCCGATCGCTCTCGCGCGCTGGACTGGGAGTGGGCTCCCGATCTGCGTGCGCTCGGCGGAGTCCTGGTCCAGCCGACCGGCTCCGCGGTCGCCCAGGATCTCTTCTTCGACCCGGAGTTCGGCGCGCCGGTCGTGCTCAAGTGGCGCTCCGCCTACGACGTGCCGGTCGGCGTGCTGACTGCCCAGCGCCTGCCCCACGGGGACGGCGTGCTCGACCTGCTCGCCGACGACCGCGGCCTGGCAGCCTGGCAGCCTGGAGGCTCGGACGGACGCCGACTCTGGACCCGTGCGGACCTGTCGCTCGGCGCGTTCGACGTCATGCCCCACGACGGCCCGAACGCGGCGTGGATCCTGTCCTGCGATGGTCCCACCGTCGACCTGCGGGTGCTCGACCTGTCCGACGGCAGCGACCAGCTCGACGCCAAGCTCGACGTCTCCGCCGAGGCGTGCGCCCTGCTCGGCCACCGGGATCAGGCGCCGGTCGTCATGGTCCAGGTCGACGGCGACCTCGAGCGCTGGGTGTTCGAGGACGGCGCGTTCACCGACCGCCTCGTGCTCGCCCGGGACGTGCACCTCGATGCCTTCCGAGCGGTCGGCAGAGAGGACGGGGCCATGGCCTTCGTCGACGAGGGCGTGCTGACCGTGATCGACCGTGACGGGCGCGGCCTGCGCCTGGGGGATGGCACCGCGACCGACGTGTTCGACGTGGCGCTCGGCGACGGAGACGTGGTCGTGTCCTGGGTCGACTCCAGCGGTGCAGTCTGGATCGGTGCGGGTCCCATCGAGGGGCCGGTGAACCCGCTGCGGGTGGCGGAGGGCCTCGTCGACGCCGGGCCCCTCTCGGTCGGCGCGCTCGACGGAGAGCTCGCTGTGGCGGTCCAGGACCCGAGCGGTCTGCTCCTGCTCCGAGCGCGACGCTGACCACGGAATCGAAGGATCGAGCGCACGCCGGCGCCGCCCTTGCCTTGTGCGATCACCGCCCAGGGGATAGCCGCCCGCCGGAGGTGTAGGTGGCGTCTGATGACCTGATCGAGATCGAAGGCACGGTGAAGGAGGTCTTCCCGGGGGGCAACTTCCTCGTGGAGACTGATGCGGGCACCGAGGTGCACGCGCATCTCGCCGGCAAGCTTCGCCGGTTCCGCATCCGCGTCGTGCTCGGCGATCACGTGACCGTCGCCGTCTCGCCGTATGACCTGACGAAGGGCCGGATCGTCTTCCGCCATAAGTGACGGTGGAGTCGTTGGTGCTTGGTTGTTGGTGAGGGCGCTGCGAGCGCCGGGTCCTCGCGGGTAGACACGACCGCCGCGAGCACGAGACCAACAACCAACGACCAACCACCAACAACCCAAGAAAAATCCCCCGGCCAGGCAAAAACCGCCTGACCGGGGGAGACGTCGTCGTGGGCTCGGCGACTACCCTCCGATGAGCTGGAGGGAACTCTGGGTCAGCTGGTTGGCCTGCGCGAGGATCGCGGTGCCGGCCTGCTGCATGGTCTGGTACTTGGTCATCTCACTCGACTCGAAGGCGAAGTCCGCGTCGCGGATCCGGCTCTCGGCCGCCATGAGATTCTCGGTGTAGGTGGTCAGGTTGCGGAGCGTGCTCTCGAGGCGGTTCTGCACGGCACCGAAGTTGGAGCGGACGCTGTTCACCGTGTTCATGGCGGTGTCGAGGTCGTCCAGCGCGGTGCGGGCGTCGGCCGAGGTGAGCAGGTTCGCGGGCAGCGCGAGCGCGGTGGAGCGCAGGTCGCCGGTGATGACGGTGATGAGGTCGTTGGCGCTGTTCTCCGCGCCGACCTGCACGTCGATGTTGCCCGAGCCGTCCGCCAGGTTGACGCCGTTGAAGTTCGTCACGTTGGCGATGCGGTCGATCTCGCTGACGAGCTGCTGGTACTCGTCGTCGATGAAGACGCGCTCGGTGTTGGCCATGGTGTCCGACGCGGACTGGACGGCGAGCTCACGCATCCGCTTGAGGATGTTGGCGACCTCGTTGGTCGCGCCTTCCGCGGTCTGGATGACCGAGATGCCATCGTTGGTGTTCCGGGCAGCCTGACGCAGCGAGCGGCTGGTCGCGTCGAGGTTCTCCGCGACCGCGAGGCCGGCGGCGTCGTCACCGGCGCGGGTGATCCGCAGGCCGGAGCTGATCCGGTTGAAGGTGTTCTGCAGCTTCCCGGTGGTGTTCGCCAGGTAGCCCTGGGAGTAGAGGGAAGTCATGTTCGTGTTGACGGTGAGGGCCATGGGGGTTTCTCCGTCAGGAGGTTGGTTGTATGCCGACTTTGGTTCGCAGGGGGCGTACCGTGCCGGCCTCTCACCAACCCTTCTCGGACCACCCGGAGAGGCGTTAGAGGCGATTTTGATCGAACGGACTCCGGCCTCGCTCGGTATCGGTGAGAAGGCTGGTCGTACCTTCCCGATGTCCAAGCAGCGGGTCTACGATGTGGGCTCTGGACCCAGGGTACGGATCCGCGCCCACGGACCATGAGGGGTCGGCGCACTTTTTCTCTGAGCGCGGCCGGGACGGGGTAGGCTCGCCGCCCGAGCCACAGCTGGAGCTGCCATGGACATCCTCATCGACCAGGACACCCTCGCCACGCGCATCACCTCGCTGGGTCGGGAGATCCGCGAGGCCCACGGCGAGGACGCGAGCATCGTCGCCATCTGCGTGCTGAAGGGCAGCGTGCTCTTCTTCGCCGACCTGGTGCGGGCCATCGGCGGCGACGTCCGCCTCGA
>CALATR010000452.1 GCA_937891875.1 uncultured Pseudomonadota bacterium
GGACGAATAACGTAAGCTATCGCGTTTTGGGTGCCGGTTGGTAGCGGCTACCCTCTCGCCAGCCCCGGGAGGGTCGATGACGCGCCTCGTTCCCCTGTTCCTGCTCCTCTCCATCGCCGCCTGCGACGGCGGGCCGGACCTCCATGACCTCCAGGAGGTCACGGAGCAGACGCGTTCGGCTGCACCGCGAGCTCCGCGAGCCCCGCCCACACGCCCACCTGCCCCGCCCGCCAGATCGACCCCCAGGGGCGCACCGCTGTCCGCCGACGGCCTCCCCGCAGTCCAGGCGCGAAGCGACGAGCCCCCGACTCGCTACACCCTCGAGATCGACGGGACCGCACAGACCATCCGGCCGGACGAGCCGCTGACGATCGGCGAGGGCGCGGAGGCGAAGACGGTCGTTCTTCGGGTCGACCCGTACCGAGAGCTCGATGCGAAGGGCGTTCGCTTCCTGTTCCCGCAGACCTACAGCTACGAGTTCGAAGAATCGCCGGACTTCCGCACCTGGACGCTCACGGGCAACGCCCAGGTGATCACGGTCTTTCACCTCGAGACCCTGGATCATGAGGCCATGGGTCGGAGCATGGTCTCCGAGATGGGCAAGATCTACGGTCGGGGCAACATGACGGCGACGCCGACCAGCCGAACGCTGAACGGCGTGAGGCTGGAGGGTACCCTCCTGCACGTGACCATGGCTGGCTCCCACCTCACCCAGGAGGTGTACGACTTCGGCGGACCGGGGGGCGACTACCTGCTCATCCTGCAGGACACGCTCGACGACGCCGGCAAGCCCACGGCCGAGGCCAGGATCGGCCTGCAGGCCCTGGACGCGACCTTTCGGATGGAGTGAGCGCCGCACTGTGCCGTGGGCGTGATCAAGAGGAATCCTACAGCCCGCGAGGCGCGGCGGCTGTGGGCTACGGGCCGAGCCCGTCGCGCTGTGTCAAGCCCGGCGCGCGCCTGTCCGACCTTCCGGACTGGAGGTGACTCATGCGTCTCGAGTCCAGGCTGCAGGCCATGCAGGCCGTGGCCGCGCTGAACAAGCGGGCCGCGTAGCCGTCCTCCTCTCGCCCGCTGGCGGGTCGCCCCGCGGCGCCGCGAGGATCAGACGTCGCCCTGGCCGCCGATCCGCTCGCCGTCCTCGCCCGTGGGAGGATCGAGGCGAACGTCCAGGTTGCCGCCCTCGGCCTCGGTCAGCACGTGGTGCACGCGCGTGTGCCCGTCCGCATCGCTCCACTGATCCCGCTCGATCAGGGCGACCAACGCCGAGTTCAGACCGGCACGCTCCGCCAGATCGTTGCGGGACCAGCCGAGTGCCTTCCTTCGTTCCTTGACCGACATACGCGTCTCCGGAGTGTTGGCCGTGCAGTGTAGGGGGGTCTCGCCCTCCTCGCGACCCCTCGGGGCGGCCGCAGCTGGATCCCGGGTGGGGTCGAGGAAGACCATCCGCACCGGCTCTCCGCTGCTGGACGTCTGGCAGGACAGATCCGGAACTGGTCCGAGCCGTTCGTTCGCCAGTCGGACCGGTGACAGGTTCCTGTCAGGGTACTGAGTCAGATCCATTGAATGATACAGCCCATAAGCATCTCTTCTCGATGCGATGAGGCTGTATATGCAAGCAAAGAGTACTCGCGCGTCCTCCTCTGAGGCCGCGCCACTGTCCAGTCCGTCCCCCGTCGCCCGCCCGGCCGAGTTCGGCAGCAACGGGGCCAACCAGGCGCTCTTGTCAGCCCCGCGCCCCCGGCCCCGCCCGGTCCGGTCGTTCTCCGACGGCGGTGGCTACACCTACCGGGCGCGCTCCGACGGAGGCTACGAGATCACCGGCGCCCCGCGACCCAGCGCCATCGGTCTCATCGTGCGGGATGGAAAGGCGTTCGAGGCCATCCACGCGCTCTACCTCTCCATCGCTCCCCCGGGCCGCCGGATGAACGAGCCCTGGGAGCCCGAGGCGGACGAGACTCCGGTCGAGGTGGCGCCCACCGAGGAAGCGCCCACCGAGGACGCCCCGGTCGAGGTCGCTCCCACCGAAGAGCTCCCCGCCGAGCAGGAGCAGGTCGAGACCAGCGAGGACCCCTCGATGTGGGATCGCCTCGTGGAGGACGTGAAGGAGGGGATCACCGACGTGGTCGACTGGGTCTCCGACTGGTGGGACAGCGTCGGCGAGGACGTCGCGACCGAGGAGGCGAAGGACGCCGAGCAGGATGCCAGCGGCGGCGGCGGCAACCGGAGCTCGGCCCCGCAGGAGGACCCGGCCCAGGAGACGCCGGACACGTCGAACGACCCGTTCGTGGTCGCTCGCGGCCAGCTCACCTTCGACGCCGAAGGTACCGAGGGAGGCCGCTTCCACACCCGCACCGCCCACTGGCCCGGCGGTGCCTCGGGCGTGACCATCGGGCGCGGCTACGATCTTGGTCAGCACTCGGAAGACGACATCCTGCGCGACATGGGGGCCGCGGGCATCAGCGAGGACGTCGCCGGCGCCTTCGCCGAGGCTGCCGGACTCACCGGGCAGGACGCCCGGGCCTGGCTCAACGGCCACCAGCAAGAGCTGCCCGAGATCACCCCCGAACAGCAGGAGCTGCTCTTCGACATCGTCTACGGCGCCCTGGCGCAGGACGTCGAGCGGATCAGCGGCAACTATGCGCGCATCGTGAGCGGTCGCGAGGGCGGCGAGCGCGAGGACTACGAGATCGACTGGGAGACCCTGCACCCGGCCATCCGCGATCTGCTGGTCGATCTGCGCTACCGCGGCGACTACACGCCGACGACGCGCGCAACCGTGCAGCCGCTCGCCATCGCCAACGACCTGCCCGGCATGGCCGACCTCATGGCGGATCGCACCCAGTGGTCGAGCGTGCCCCTCGACCGGTTCAACCGCCGCGCCGCCTTCATGCGGGCCGCCGTCGAGGGTGGCGCCAACGACGTGGACCTGCAGGACGACGCCCCGGTCAAGGACGACGCCGCCACCGAGACGGACGAGGTCAGCGAGGGCGCGCCCGCGGTCGACACCTCCAACGCCGGCACCGGCTACCGCGTCAACGCGAGCTCACTGAACGTGCGGCGCACGCCCAGCAGCGACACCAACGACAACAAGGTGGGCAAGCTGAACGGCGGTGCGCGGATCACCGCCACCGGCAGGACCGAAGGGTGGATCCAGTTTTCCTACGATGGCGTCACCGCCTACGTCTCCGCCGATTACATGGTGGAGATCGGCGCGGGAGACGAGGACCAGGCGGTCGGCGACGGAACGCTCTCCGGAGGCGACTGGTACGACATCGCCAACGCCAACGGCTGGGCCAACTCGACCGACTTCGACGACCTGTCCCCGGAGTTCGGCCCCAAGGCCAAGACCTTCGTCGACGGCCTGCGCGACAGCGGGGCCTCGGTGCAGATCACAGCCGGGCTGCGCCACGAGAAGCGCGCCATCCTCATGCACTTCGCCTGGCACGTCGCCAAGGGCACCAAGTCGACCGCCGTCGCCAACGAGTACTGCCGCAGCAAGGGCATCGACATCGAGTGGAACCACGGCAACGCGCAGGCCTCGCGCGCGGCGGCCCAGGCGCTGGTCAACCGGTTCGGGCTGGTCCGCTCCGCCTCACTGACCTCCAACCACATGGGCGGCGACGCGGTCGACATGAAGATCACCAACGTGCCCGCCAACCTCACCGTGGACGGCAAGGCGTACCAGGCCGGCCCGAAGGGCAACGGCACCCTCGAAGAGGACAAGGTCGACCACATCGGCAAGGAGCTGGGCGTGATCTGGTACGGGCCCGGCGACTACGTGCACTGGTCCAAGACCGGCCGCTGAGGCCCGTTCTGGGCGTTCACGGCGCGGGACTCACGGGCTGCCGAGGATCAGATCCCGGCGGCCCACCTGGGCGATGGCGCCGGGCTTGCCGCCGACGGCGTCCACGCGCACGCCTGACGGGATGATCGCGCGCAGGAGCAGCACCACGGTGTCGTCGGGCAGGCGGAACGCGCCGAGCGGCCTCGGAACGCCCAGCGCGAACGGATCGTCCAGGCTGGCGGTCGTCGGCTCGATGTCCGCGGACGTCGGCGTGGTCCATGCGTGCACGACGCTGCCGCCGGCGGCGGTCGTCACGGTGGCCTCGCCCCCCTGACCAGACAGGGTCACGACCACGGTGAACGGCCCCACCTGCCAGGTTCCAGACCCCTTCTCCACCGGAGCGAAGGCCTTCGAGTCCCGGGCCCCCGGGAGGTCGGCGGGAAGCACCCAGACCGGCTGCTCGGCGAGGTCCTTCGGCACCTTGAAGCCGGTCATGACGGTGGGCACGTCGTCCCAGCCATACGGGATCTCGGACTGCTCGGAATACTTCAGGTCCAGGATGCCCTCGCGGGAGACGCCGACGAAGGGCGTGCCCTCGGTCAGGTCGAACCAGGCGTCCCGAGCGTCGACGATCGCCACCCGCGCCCCCTCGTGCACGGGCGTCCAGGGGTCCTTGCGGTCGTCCCGGCGAGCGGTCGCGAGGGCGAAGTAGCCGGGGATGCCGTCGAAGTGGGCGGGCAAGGCACTCTCCTGTGCAGGCGACGCTGTGGGCGTGGTGGGTTCGGCGGGTACGGGCACATCCGCGCTCGCACCGCTGGGCACGCCCCCACACGCGAGCACGGAGATCACTCCGGCAGCGACGAGCACGGGCCACGGTCGAGCGGCATGAGGATCAGGCACGGACACCTCCAGATTCAGCGGCCTTCGCCTGACCCCACAGTACCGGAACGAGACTCCCTGTCGGCCAGCCATGGGGAACGGAAGGGGCATGTAATCCACGTTCGGCCGACAACCTGCGATCACGTGACGAGAACAGGAGTCGTCATGCTTCGTGCCCTGCCCGTGCTCGCACTCCTCCTGGCGAGCGGCTGCAAGGGGGAGGACCCCGACGCGGAGACGCCGGAGACGCCGGAGATCGCTGGTGTGGAGGTGCCCCCCGCGCCCCTCGCCCGCCTGTCGGTGGACGACTATGAGCGGACCCTGCGCGTCATCTTCGGCGATGACGCCATCGACGCGGTGCAGCCCCAGATCGACGCCCTGCCCCAGGACGCGCCCGAGGGCGAGGGGCTGTTCAGCCGCGACGACCAGCGCACCTCCCAGCGCCACATCGACCAGCACTACGCCATCGCCGATGCCCTGGCCAGGGCGTCCGCCGGCGACGGGGCGCTGCGGGTGCGCCTCGGTGGCGCCTGCGAGACGGTGGACGATGCCTGCCTGCAGCCCTTCGCGACGGCGCTGCTGGACAAGGTGCTGCGCCGGCCGCCGACGGACGCCGAGGTCAGCGCCCTGCTCGCGCCCGTCGGCGAGTTCGACGGCACCGATCGGGTGCATGCCATCGTCTTCCTGGCGCTGATGAAGCCGGAGCTGGTCTACCACCTGGAGAACCAGGGCAGCGATGAGGACGGGATGGTCGCGCTCACCGGCTACGAGCTGGCGTCTCGGCTGTCGTACCACTTCTGGGGCGAGCCCCCCGACGCCGAGCTGCTGGACGCGGCCGCAGACGGCAGCCTGCTCACCGACGAGGGCCTGCGGGCCCAGGTGGACCGCCTCTTCGACGACCCGCGCACGGAGCTGACCCTGCGCGAGTTCTTCGAGGAGTGGCTGCACCTGCGTCGGGGGGACTTCCTGCCCGGTCCGCGCCACGACCGCCTGTCCGGAGGCATGGACACCACCGGCCTGTCCGCCGAGATGCGCGAGGAGACCCACGCGCTGCTCTACCATGCCATCTACGCCGAGCCGCACACCTGGTCGGACGTGCTGCTCACCCGCGAGTCCTTCGCCCGCTCGGACCGGCTGGCCTCGCTGTACGGCGTGGACGCCTGGGACGGCAGCGGCGCTCGACCCCAGCTTCCGCCCGCCGAGCGTGCGGGCCTGCTCACCCGGGCGGGGGTCCTGGCCACGTCGGACGGCTCCACCAATCCCTTCCGCCGGGGCGCGTTCATCCGCCGCCTGGTGCTGTGCGAGCACGTCAACCCGCCGCCCGGCAACCTGCCGCCAGACGCCCTGGTCCCCCCCGAGACCACTGCGTCCACGTCCACCCGAGACGCCTTCGCCGCCAAGGTCGAGGGCGCGCAGTGCCGGGACTGCCACGCCCAGTTCAGCGCGCTCGGCTACGCCATGGAGTCCTACGACGGCTTCGGGCGCTTCCGCACCCGGGAGCAGCTGGTCGACTCCGCGGGCAGGGACCTGGGCTTCGTGGACGTCGATGCCGCCGTCACCACCCGGATCGACGGGGAGGAGGTGGCGCTGGCGGGCGGGGTGGCCCTGTCCGAGCAGATCGCTGGCTCCGAGGACGCCCGGCAGTGCCTGGCGCGCCAGTACTTCCGCTTCGCCCACCGCCGGGTCGAGACCGGGGCGGACGCGGGGCTGATCGGCCACTGGTCCGACGCCCTGGCCGACGGCGAGCCCATGGGGCCCTGGCTTCGCCGGATCGCCCTGCACGCGAGCTTCCGCTACCGCGCCATCGAGGAGTGAGTCGATGAGGTACTTCCGCTCCACCCGACGCATGTTCCTGACCGGCCTGGGCGGCGTCCTGGCGATCCCGCTGCTGCCCTCGCTGCTCCCCCGCGGCCTGCGCGCCGAGGCCCTCGCCGACGAGGGGGACGTGGCGCGACGGTTCATCGCGATCAAGGGCTACTCTGGCGTCCCTGTGCTGGACCTGTACCCCCGCACCGCACCCGGCGGGTACACCACCCGGGGTCGCGACGGCACGGTGGTGCTCTCCGATCCGCTGGCCACGGCGACCGGACGGCACAGCAACGGCAACGCGTACTACGGTCACCAGGCCCCGCTCTCCGACTTTGCCGAGACCGGCCTGGGCAACATCTTCGGCCAGCACTTCAACCGCTACCTGCAGGCCATGACCCTGTTCCGGGGTCTGGACTTCATGCCCAACCTCAACCACAACGACGGGGGCTTCCTGGGCAACCTGGGCCTGCGGACCAACGGGGTGGGCGGGGCGCTGCCGGGCGCGCAGATCAACGTCACCATCGATCAGGTGATCGCGGCGAGCAGCGCGGTCTACCCGAGGGCCCCGGTCGGGCCGCGGATCCTGCACCTGGGCAGCCGCACCAACACCTGCAGCTTCGAGCCCCGGGACCCGGACAACCTGCTGGCCACGGGTGCTGGCGCCGTGCAGCAGGCCAAGGCCTACACCAATCCCAAGGTCGCCTTCGACGCCCTCTTCAGCTCCTTCGAGCCCGGCGGATCCGCCCCCAGCCCGTCGTCCAGGCTGGTGGACCGGGTGGTCGAGGACTACCGCCGGGTGCGCGACGGGCGCCTGCTGTCCGCAGCCGATCGCCAGGTGTTGGACCGCCACCTGACCTACCTGACCGAGCTGGAGGAGCGGGTCAGCTCGGATGACACCCGGGTGTGCGAGCCCGGTGACGGTCCCGGCGACTTCGCCACGGGGGGCGAGTTCGACGTCACCGTGGACACCATCGAGCGCTTCTTCACTCAGATGGTGGACCTGCTGGCCCTGGCGCTGGCCTGCGACGTCACCCGCGTGGCCACCCTCGACATCCAGAAGATGGTGGTCCGCGACGGGGGGCAGGTCTTCGGCATGGGCGACAGCCAGAACGCGGGCTCTGCCGGGCGCTCCAACTGGCACCTCCAGGCCCACAACTGGGACGACAACGCCAGGCGCTGGATCGGCCTGGGCTACCAGTGGACCGCCCAGGAGGTGATCCTGCGCCTGCTGGACCGCCTGGACGAGGTGACCGAGTCGGACGGGCAGAGCCTGCTGCACCACTCCCTGGTCCTGTGGGGCAACGAGCTGTCCTTCAACCACCTCAACTACAGCGTGCCCACGGTGATGTGGGGCAGCGCAGGCGGCCGCGTGCAGGCCGGGCGCTACCTGGACTACGTCGACTGGGACCGCCCGGTGCGCTTCTCCCAGCACGACGGTGCGGTCATCGAGGGCGTGCAGTACAACCGCCTGCTGGTCAGCGCCATGCAGGCCATGGGACTGCAGCCCGAGGAGTACGAGATCGCGTCGGGGCGGGGCTTTGGCGAGACCCACCACGTGGACAAGGACGGCGCCTGGGCCATCGACTACGACGACAGCAACGTGGGCCAGCCGCTGCCCGATCTGCTGACCTGACGTCCTCTTGGGGGAGGTTGTTACAGGGCTTCGTCTGACTGGGGGGCGAATGCTCGACGTGCGTGGCCTGGTGCTCGGTGTGTGCCTGGGGCTGACCCTCGGAATCGGAGGTCCGGCCCGCGCGGGTGGGCGGACGCAGGAGGCGTTCGCCCGCGAGGCGCTGGCGGCGCTGCGAGACGGGGGCCTCGACTGCGCCCACGACGCGCAGGACTTCACCATCCGCTGTGACAACGGCCAGGTGACCTTCCTGCAGAACAGCTTCGAGCGCTGGGAGGCGGCCGGCAACAAGGCCGAGCGCAAGGCGATCGTCGAGCGGCTGGTCTCCCTCGTGACGCACCCGCCCTCGCCGCTGCCCGACACGTGGGAGGAGGCGGCGCCCCACGTCCGGCTGCGGATCCGGCCGCCCCACTGGGACCTGGCGATGGAGCAGGCGGCTCGTCAAGCCGGCTCGACCACGCCCACTCCGGCCACGCCGGGTCGTCCCCTGGCGGGCACCGTGATCGTGCACATCGTCTACGACCTGCCGGACGCGATCGCCATGGTGCCCCCGTCGAAGCTCGAGGCGTGGGGGGTCGACTTCGACGCCGCCATCGACCAGGCGCTGGTGAACGTCCGCGCCGCCTGGCCGAAGCCGTTCACCGAGTTCGCCCCCGGCATCTACGCCGCCCAGGTCGGCGACGACTACGACAGCGCCCGCATGCTGATGATCCCCGAGGTGCAGGCGCTCCGGCTGGCTCCGCCCATCCTGGCCCTGCCGATCACCCGCAACCACCTCTACCTCGCCAGTGAGACCGATCCGGCCGCGGTGGCACGGCTGCTGGAGCTGGCGCAGGCGGGTCCCTCGATCCCCGGCGGGTTCGACAACCTCGCGCCCCTGGTCCTGCGGGACGGACAGTGGCACGCGTGGGAGCCCGGACCGGGCATCGCCGACCGGGCCGGGTGGGCCGATCTCCTCGTGCGCAACCGCGGCACCTGGTACGCCGAGGCGAAGCGGGTCCTCGAGGCGCGGTTCGCCGCCGAGGAGCGCGACATCTTCGTCGGCAGCTTCGGCGCCGTGGAGCTGGAGGAGGGGCACCCCCGGTCGTACACCACCTGGACGCCGGCCCACGCCTGGATCCCGCGGACGGAGGTCGTGGCGGTGGTGAGGCAGGTGCAGGGCGGTGACGACGATCGGGTGCTGCTTGTGCCCTGGTCGGCGATCGAGGCCCACGCCTCGGAGTTCATCACGCCTGTTCCTGGCGTTCATCCAGCCTATTTCGAGCATCGGGGCCCGGCTTCGTCCGAGGTGTTCGAGCGCCTCGTGCCCTTCGATCTGCTGAAGCCCGCCACGGAGACGGAGCCGTAGCCGTCCTGGTCGCTCACAGCGCCGCCAGGAACCTCCCGACCAGGTTCAGGTGTGCCCGCTCGTGCCGCCACTGCGCGGTCGAGGACTCACCCCACCACGGGTTGGCGGTCACGACGACCACCAGGTCCAGCTCGCGGACCAGGAAGATGAAGTTGCCGCCGTGGCCCCACGCGAAGTCGACGTGGTGCTCGCCCGCGGTCGCCGCCCACCACAGGTAGCCGTACTCCCAGTCGTCGAAGGTCGGGCCCGGCGTCAGCGCCGGCTCGGGGTCGGTCGACCAGGGCTGCAGCGAGTCCTCGACCCACGACTCGGGCAGGAGCTGCTGGTCCCCGAAGGCGCCGTCGTCCAGGTAGAGCTGACCGAAGCGCGCCATGTCCCGGGCCGTGAACTCGATGTCGCCCATGCCGATGTAGTAGCCGTCGACGTCCTGGGTCCAGCCGTGGAGCTCCACGCCCAGCGGATCGAACAGCAGGCGGTCGCCGAGGGTCCGCAGGTCTTCGTCGCAGGAGCGCGCGACCGACTTGCCCAGCCAGTGCGTGCCGAAGTTGCTGTAGTGGTGGACCTGGCCTGGGTCGGCCTCGAGGGGGACCTCGGCGATCAGGTGGTCCAGATCGCCCGTCCAGACCTGCTCCCAGACCTCGGGGTGGGCCTCCTCCCAGGGGAAGCCGGACCGCATCTGGAGCAGGTGGCGCAGGGTGATGTCGTGCTTGCGGGAGTCGTCGACGTCCTCGGCGATGTCGGGGAAGAAGTCGAGCATCGGCTGGTCCAGCGACGGCAGGCACCCATCCTGAAGGGCGGCCCCGACGATCGCCGACAGGTAGCTCTTGGTCACCGACGCCCGCTTGCCGTGCTCGTCGATGGCGCCCTCGTTGAAGTAGCGCTCGGCCACGAGGCGCCCGTTCTTGACGACCAGCAGGCCGTACAGCTCGTCGCGGCGGGAGGCCTCGCAGTACAGGTCGAGGACGGCGTCTTCATCGAGACCCTCGGCGGCCGGGGTCGAGACCTCCCAGTCATCCCGCTCGACCGGCCGGAAGTCTGCCGCCTCGACCGCACAGCAGCCCGACATGCAGGCCGAGATGAGAACGGACAGCGTGATGGTAGGGAGCAGGCGGATGGTCATGGTACCGGGCCTAACCCGCGCGCGACGCCGTGGGGATCTGCCCACGACCTCGGCCCCCGTGCGCCTCACGGCTTCGCCGTCACCCCACCCGGTCGCCGGTTCCCCTGGCTCGCCTGCCCCCGAGCCAGCCGCTCGCGCAGGCTGTTCGCGAGCCGCACCGCGTCCCAGACCTTCTCGACCAGCGCGGCGTCGCTGAACGAGCGTACGTCCACGACGATGCGCTGGGCGTCGACGGTCGAGCCCGGGTTGCCGTGCACCACCGCGAGCAGGTCCTCGCGCACGCCGTCCTGGGCGACCAGATCCTGCAGCACCGCGAGGGGGGCGCCGGTCGCGGTCACCATGCGGTCGAGGATGGGATCTCCCAGCTCGCAGCTGCCCTTCTCGAGGTGGAGGTCCGGGGGCAGGCCAGGCGGGAGCTGGGCCGTGATCCGGGTACGGCCGCGACGCGGATCGCCGAGGACCTCGATGGGCACGCCGTCGAGCTGGCCGCTGATCCGGTAGAGCTGGCCCTGCTCCACCAGCTCGAGGCCGGGCAGGTCGCGGAGCGCGGCCCAGGGCTGCACCCGCGCGGCGGTGAGGTCGTCGGCGAGGAGGACCGTGCGGTCGATCAGCTCGTCGAGGCCGATGGTCAGGCTCTCCTTGACCACGAGGGTGACCCAGCCCTCCCGCACGCCGTCGTGGGCGGTGTCGACCGCGTGGGCCAGCTCCATGGCGGCAGGCTGGGCCATCCAGCTGCGCAGGTCCTCGGGGGTGCGGCCGCGCAGGCGCAGGCGGTAGTCCAGCTTGGGGATGCCGACCTCGATGTCCTGGCCGCCGACCATCTTCGCGAGCGTGGCCTCGACGCCCTCCCGACCGACGATCGCGCCCGCGGGCAGGGCCACCGGCGGCCGGACGCGCACCCGGGTCCAGGTGGTCTTGTGCTTGCCGCCGGTCTGGAACATGTCGACCAGCACCTCGTGCTTGCCCACCGGTCCGCGCAGGGACGGCCACTCCTTCCAGGTCTTCTTGCGGAACACCAGGCCGCGCCGATCACCGACCTTCTTCCAGTGTTCCCGGAGCGTGCGCATGCGCGACTGCTGGTGGGTCAGCGCCATGACCACCCCGCCCACACCGATGATCAGGAACGTGCCGAAGAAGAGCATCGGCACGAGCGCGCTCACCAGACCTACGACCATCGGGGCAAAGACCTCCACCACACCCTCCTGGCGGGAGTGTAGACACGTTCCCCCCGACGGCGACCGAGGTCGTAGTGCGAGGGCGAAGCTCGCGCAGCACGAACGCGCAACGGGGAGCGTCCTACCTCCCGCTGCCGTCGACGAAGATCAGCAGCCCGTCGCGCTGGTGCACGTCCGCAGGCGTAGCGGGGATCAGCCAGTCATCGAAGCCGTCTTGGTCGACGTCGTCGAAGGCAACCGCACCGGAGGGCGCGAAGGCCTTGAACCACAGCTGGGGGGTGCGCTCGAGGTCGGTTCCGTCGATGGGGCCCAGGTACACGGAAGGTCCGCCGTGGCTGCCCGGCGGCACCAGCAGGTCGAGCACCCCGTCGCCGTTGACGTCGTGGGAGCCAGGGTACATGCACGACCCGTCGGGGGTGTCCAGCAGCTGGCGGGGCGACTCCCCGGCGACGAGCGGCCCCGCGAAGAAGCCCACAGTGCCTGGGTTGGCGATGCAGAGGTCGTCGTGGCCATCGCCGTCCACGTCCGGGAGCGTGGAGATGGTCGCACCGGCGCGGACCGCGACCGACGGCACGTGCAGCTCTCCGCGGAGCTCCACCGGCAGCACGACCTCCCTCGCGAAGCCGGTGTCGTCGTCGATCACGTAGGCGACCAGGTCGTCGCCCGGACCGCCGATGGCGTCGTCGAGCGGGCGACTCACGCCGACGGTCCCGGTGAGCACGACGTCGGGAGCGGGGACGTCCTCGACCTCACGGGCGAACGGGCCCAGCCACACGCCGTGGGCGCCCCCCGGTTGCAGGGCCACGAGGTCGTGCACGCCGTCGTCATCGACGTCGAGGGAGAAGTTGACGTACACCGCGTCCCCCAGCGGGTTGGTCCTCTCGGGGGCGGCCGCGGCGAGCGGGCCCCACACCACGGAGATCCCGCCGAACGTCGACTGCACCACCAGGTCGACATGTCCGTCACCATCGAGATCACCGACCGACATGACCTGACCGGGGAGGCTCCACAACACCGGCCCGAACTCGGGGCCGGGACCCAGGCGCAGGGTCGTCTGGTCGACGCCGTGGAGCAGGTCCACGTGTCCGTCACCGTCGATGTCGACGAGGCGGATCCGCGTGCCGCGCTGGCCGGTGAGCGCGAGCTGGAACGGCCCCTCGATCGCGCCCTTCAGCTCGCACCGGCCGTCGTCGGGCAGGCAGTCGTTGTCGACTCCGTCCAGGCAGATCTCAGGGGCTCCGGGGAAGATGCTCGGGTCGTCGTCGTCGCAGTCTCCGGAGGCCACCACGAAGCCCGCCGGGGAGGTGCAGGCGGTGGCGGTGTGCTCCCCGCCGAAGCCGTCGTCGTCGCCGTCGTAGTGCCACGTGGTCAGGTCGACCGCGTCCTCGTCGATCTCCCCGTCGCAGTCGTCGTCGGTGCCGTTGCAGCGCTCGTCCGCGCCGGGGAAGACGTCCGGATCGGAGTCGTCGCAGTCGACGGTGGCCGGCGAGCCATCCTGGTCGGCATCGAGGCGATCGCTGGTGTCCGTGGGCGACGGGGTGCAGGCGGCACACAGCACGCTGATCATCACGGCGCTGGTCGGTCGCATCACTCCCCCTGTTTCACTGTACCCGCCAGACGACGGAGTGGCGGGATCGTGGAACGAGGGTTCCCACTCGTGCACCGTGAACGCTCACTCGAACGGGTCGAGGATCTCCACCACGTCCAGGTCGAACTCCGAGGCTTCGCCGGCGGGGGCCTTGGGAGGCGCCTCGGGCACGCGCGCCGGCTCCTCCGCCGACAAGGCCGACACCGGGGGCTCGGGAGTGGGGGTCTCGGCGGGGACCTCCGCCACGCCTTGGGGCTGGCGCGGGCGGGGGCGGACCCGGGCTCGCGGTCGGGCGGTCGGCGTCGTGGTCAGGGTGACGGCGTGGGTCCCGTCCCGGGTCACGGCGTAGGGGAGGTCCTCGTAGCCGACCGCCCGCAGGACCAGGTCTCTCGTGCCGACGAACTCGAGGTCGCACGGCGTGGTGCACAGCACCTCGTCGCCATCGAACACGGCAGCACCCGACGGCGTCGACTGAAGCGTCACCTTGCGCGTCTCGGGGGCGGCCGCTTCGACCTCCACCGTGGTGGGCTCGTCCGGTGGCGCGGGCGTCGCGACCGGATCGGCCGCCAGGCTCTCCGGTGCGTCGCCCTGGCCGAGGGTGCTGGCGAAGAGGACCGCTCCACCGATCAGGAGCAGCAGCAGGACCAGCACCGCTCCACCCGCGACCAGGGCGAGGCGGCGGGGCGCCCGAGCTACGGCGCGAGGCTCGTCGTCGTCCAGCGCGAAGCTGACCAGGGCGTCGTGGAACTCCTTGGCGCTGGCGAAGCGCTCCTTGGGCTTCTTCGCGAGGCCCTGGCGCAAGATCCGTCGAAGTACAGGGGGAAACTCCGAGAAGCTCGGGATGTCCTCCGTGATGTGCATCGACATGGTCGCGACCGAGGTGGAGCCCTTGTAGACGGTGTGGCCGGTCAGCACGCGGACCAGCAGGCACGTCGCGGCGTAGATGTCCGTCTGCGGGGTGGGCTCTGCGCCCAGGAGCTGCTCCGGGGCCATGTAGGCGGGGGTTCCGAGGATCAGCCCGGCCTGGGTCTCGAGCTCCATCGAGTCGTCGAGCCGCTTGGCGAGGCCGAAGTCGACGACCTTCACCCGGTGGTCGTCGGTGACGAGCACGTTCGACGGCTTGAGATCCCGGTGCACGATCCCCTGGGCGTGGGCGGCGTCCAGCGCGTCCAGCACCTGACAGACCAGGTCCAGCGCCTGCTCCAGCGGCAGCGTCTCGCCGCGGCAGACCAGCTCGGACAGCGCCTTGCCGGGCACGTACTCCATCGCGATGTAGTGCATGACCTCCTGGGAGACCGGGTGGTGCCACTCGCCATAGTCGTAGACGACCGCGATGTTCGGGTGGGCGAGCCGCGCCGCGCTGGCCGCCTCCCGGATGAAGCGATCGGTCGGACCGAGGCTGCCGCCGCCCTCGGAGGCCTCGTCGGGCAGGACCAGATCCGCGCGTGGATCGAGGATCTTCAGCGCGACCTTGCGTCCCAGCGGGACCTGCTCGGCCTCGAAGACCGCCCCCATGGACCCCCGGGCGATGGGGCGGATCAGCTGGTAGCGGCCCGCGATCGGGGCAGCCGCCAGCTCGTCGAACCGCTCGAACATGGTCTGGGACATGGCCAACACTACTGGGGGTTGAGATCGTTGAGTCTGGAGTAGTCCACGTAGGTGCAGCCGACGTCGATGATCGAGCCGTACACGGAGTCGGAGCCGTCATGGTCGTCCGGCGAGAAGGACAACACCTCGCCGACGTTCACCGAGAAGGACGGGTCTTCGAGGGTGGCGACCAGGGTGTCGACCGAGAGATCGTCGCCGGTGGCCAGCACGGCCTCCACCCAGGCCCGCCCCGCGATCCAGCCCTCGAAGGACACGAAGCCCGGGTCCAGGTTGGGGTCGTACGCCTCGAGGTCCTGGCGGTACTGGACCGCACCTGCGCTGCCCCCCGTCGGGAACGGGACGACCTGCGAGACGATCACGGGCTGGCGACCGTCGGCGCCCTGGCAGTACTTGGCGGCATTGCTGTTGCGCAGGTTGGCTGCCAGCTGATCGCCGACGGGCGAGATGGAGGTGATCACCACCTGGGCCTGCTGGAGCTGGCTCTTCACGGTCGCGGGTGTGTCGGCCCACTCCTGCGCGCTCACGCCGGGAGGGGGCTTGCCCTGCTCGATGTCGGCCAGGCCGTCGATGACCTCCTTCACGAAGGGCGTGGCGGCGGAGGCGACCGGGACCATCGCCACGCCGATGCGGACCTGACCCGACTCCGGGATGTCGGGCTTGAGTCGCTCCAGGCCCAGGAGCCAGCGGAAGAAGTAGTCGGACGCGATGCTGGTGTCGGTATTGGTGGCCCGGTAGCTGGCGAGCGCGATGTCCGCGTTGTCCTGGCCTGCCTCCCGCAGCGCGTCCCGGATGCCCAGGAAGCCGCTCAGGCCGTAGGGGTCGAGATCGTCCTCGGCGGTGGCGCCGATGTCGGTGAGTCCGTTGGTCTCGATGGTCAGCGCCGACTGCGCGAATACGAAGACGTTGTCCGGGGCGATCTGCGTCACAACAGGTGTGCGATGTAGCAGGTAGCGCCCGATGGCCTCACCCTCGAGGCGGTAGCTGGCGCGGGTGTTGAACACGACCCGGTCCGGCGGCGTGGCCCGCAGGTGCTCGGCGCCGCTGTAGGTGCCGAAGAGCGGCACCTGATTGGAGTTGATGACCGGGAGCATGGCGGAGGTCGTGGGCGAGCCCATGCCGCCGAGCACGGCGAAGTGCGACCGACCCTCGTTCACGCCGTCGCCGTCGAGCACGGACCGCAGGTTGGAGACGCTGATCTGGGGGTCGTAGGCGTCGTCGAGGGTGTCGTGCAGGAACTGACGAGCGGAGGGATTGTCCCGATTGTGCGCCTGCAGTGCTGCGAGCACGCCGTCGCGCATGCCGCCGCCGAGGTCCTGCAAGGAGCCCGTCACATCGGCGATACCCACGGTCCGGACCGCTCCGGCGCTCACGCCGTCGACGAAGTCCTCGTTGCCGAGGGCGCAGTAGCCGTCGACGTCACAGGTGGCTCCGGCGCCGAAGACGTTCGCGCACTGGTCTGAGGACTCGCAGGGCGTGGGCTGGAACAGGGTGGGGCTGCAACCGAGTGCCAAGACGGGAAGAAGGAGGTTCAACCTTTGCATGTGGGCTCCGAAACGGCTCCTCTCCCCGGCGCCGCGCCCGTGCGCGACGGCGGTGGGAGACCAGGTCGCAATCAGAAGTGGGTGGAAAAGGTGGCGTGATTCAGTCCGACGCGGATCGACGCGGCGCGCTTGCCGCTACCAGCGACGACCAGCACGGTGCCGGTTCCGAGGAGCGCGGCGCCGGAGATGAGGGCGATGTCCGCTCCCAGGGCGAGCCCTCGGGCAGACTCGATGTCCTGTTGGGCAGTCTTGAGGCACAGGCCTCCCAGGCAGTCGTTCTGCGCACGGCCCGACGCGGACCCGGCCAGTCCGGCGAGCACGCCACCGGTGGCCAGCCCCGCCGCGCCGACTCCGATCAGGGCGAGGCCAGCGACCTTGGCGCTTCGCTTGCGCGGCGCCGCCGGTGTGGACGGCCCGGCCGGCTCTGCGGAAGGATCCAGCGTCAGCTCGGCCGTCTCGGCCTCGCGCTCGATCTGCGCCTCGAGGTTGCGCAGCCTGCGCTGCAGCGTCTCCTGGTCGTCGATATCGCCGAGTGCCCGGTACAGGTTCAGGGCCTCCAGCGCCTTGGCGTATTCCCCGGCTCGCTCGTACGCGCTGGCGATGTTGAACAGGAGCTTCGGTTCCTCGGTCAGCTCGTAGGCCCTTTCCCAGGCCGCGACGGCGGCCATGTAGTTCCCCTCGTCGAACAACACCTTGCCGTTGTTGAACAACGCCACCGCACGGTCTCGGGCGGCCTCGGACGGCGCGGCTTCGGACGCCGGCTCAGCCGGGCTCTCTTGCGCACTCGAGACATCGGTCAGAAACAAGAGGATGGCCAAGAACATGGATGGCTGCCTGTCGGGGGGGAGGTGTGCGAACCCGTTTGGAAGCAACATCTCGTTGCGGGGGCAGAACGGGCGCGGACACATTGCCGAACGAGACGTCGCAAGTCGAGGGTGCACCCTCCGATTTCCTCTTTCTTCCGGATTGCTTGGTGAACGAGGGGCGGAAATCCGGCCTTGAACCGAGCCGGAAGATTTCCATTACGCACGTATGTAGATAAGGACGCGCATCGTGCATCCGGGTACTGACCTGAGGTCCCGACCGTGCGTCCTGGCCCGCCCTTCGAAGCGGCGGGCCCCGGCCGCCTTGCCCCGGGTTGCCCTCGCAGGCGCGCGGCGCGGTTTTCGGTGTGGGCGGCCGGCGATGGGCGAGCCGAGTGTGCAGGATGGCACAGGCCCGAGGTCCAGCGGACGCCTCCCGGCTGGTGTTCGTGGGGGGGGGCGACCGCGGTGAGCCGACCTCACGTCATCCGCGCCGTACCCACCGCCGCCTGACCAGCAGGCCCGCGAGCGCCACCGCCCACCCGAGCCCACCCCCGACGCCGCTGCTGTCGCAGCCGCCCCCCGCGGCGGCCGGGTCTTCGCCGTCGCAGTCCTGATCGATTCCGTCGCCGGGCACCTCCTCTGCGCCGGGGTAGACGGTGGCGGTGGCGTCGTTGCAGTCGCCGGCCGGCGTGGTGGCGGAGGCCTCGCCCGGGTCGTCGCAGTCGGGGTCGGTGGACGCGCGGGTGCCCTCGGTGCGGACGCCGTCTTCGTCGGCGTCCTCGAAGCAGAGCTCCTGTCCGTCGCAGTCCTGATCGGACCCATCGCCGATGATCTCGTCTGCGCCGGGGTTGACGTCGGAATCGTCGTCGTCGCAGTCGCCGCCTGACCGGGTGAGGGGGGCCAGACCGGGGGTCGCGCAGGACAGGTCCGGGCTGCCGACCGTGCGCGCGTCGGCGGAGCGGTAGCCATCGCGATCCTGGTCGACGAAGCACAGCTCCTGGCCATCGCAGTCGGTGTCGATCCCGTCGCCGGGGACTTCGGTGGCGTGGGGGCCGAGCTGGGGGTCGAGGTCGTCGCAGTCGGTGCCGCCGTAGTCGCCGCTCCGGGCGCCATCCCCGTCCTGGTCGAAGTCGTCGGCCCCGTCGCAGTCCGAGTCGATCCCGTCGTACCAGCCGTCGTCGGCGCCGGGGTACACCGCGGGGTCGAAGTCGTCGCAGTCCTCGGTGTGGTCGAAGCCGTCGTCGTCGCTGTCGTCCTCCTGGACCACGAGCCAGGTCTGGGTCGTGCGCCAGTCCGCAGTCGCCACCAGCTCTTCGCGGCCGTCCCCGTCGAAGTCGAGCACGGCTGGCGGGTAGACGGTCCCCGGGCGCATGGAGATCACCAGCTCGCCGAAGTCCTCGCTGCCGAGGGGATCGTGCCACTGGGGCGCGGGGATGAACCAGGGGCGGCCGTCGAAGCCGGTGATGTGCTCGACCGCGCCGTCGCCATCGAGGTCGATGCTGATCACGTTCGGTCCGGGCACGACGCCCGCGCAGCCCTCGGCCGTGCAGCGCACGTGGCGGTCGACGTCCTCGGTGCTGGCGGGCGCGCACTCGACCAGGTCGTGGGCGACCCAGGCGTCGCCGCCGCCGGTGCGGCCCTGCTCGATGAACCCGGTCGGGCGGACCGAGCCGCGGCAGCCATCGGCCAGCTCCCACTGCCCGCTGCTGCCGAGCACCTCGTCGGCGTCCTGGTAGATCGTGCCGACCGGGGTCACGACGTCGCTCGCCAGATCGACCAGCATGGCGCCGTAGCCGTCCCGCTTCAGGTGGCGGGTGGTGCCGGTGTAGTCGCTCACGGTGTAGTCGGCGAAGACCCCGGCTACGAGCACCTCCTGCTCGCCGTCCCCGTCGAAGTCGCCCAGCCGGACGAAGTCGACGGCGACGCTGCTGTAGTCACCGCGCAGGGCGAAGGTCTTGCCTGGGGTGCCGGGCACGCCGGTGCCGGTGTTGCGGTAGACCGCCAGATCGCCCTTGGCGTTGCTGGTGACGACGTCGATGTGTCCGTCTGCATCGAAGTCGCCCGCATCGAGGAAGTCGTGGCGGGTCTGGGCGCTCCAGGGCTCGTCGGATTCGAGGCCGGCCGGGGAGCCCAGGTGCAGGGTCCACTCGGAGAAGTGGTCGATGATCGCGTCTTCGTAGCCGTCCCCGTCGATGTCGCCGGGGCAGATGGCCAGGGTGGCGTTGAGGATCGTCAGCTCGACCGGCTCGGCGGGGAAGTCCGCGCCGCCTGCGTAGACGTACAGATCGAGCAGGGAGGTGGCGAGCAGGTCGTCGTAGCCGTCCCCGTCGAAGTCGCCGCCGCAGCCCACGGTGTGCATCCGCGTGCCGACCGGCCCCTCCCAGGCGTCTGGGTGCAGGGTCCGCGCGCTCCGTGGCGCCTGCACCTCCGGGGCTGCCGCGGGCGCGCACGCGGCGAGGAAGAGGGCGGGCCAGGACGGCAGACGCATGGTTGCTCCGGTCGAGACAGGGGCTTGTCGGCGGGGCTTCTGCCGCTTCACCCCGAGCCGTCGACCTCCCGCTCGGCGGACTCCCGGAAGTCGTGCCAGGTGCCGTCGTCCTCGCGGGTGTCGGGCGTGGAGAACGTCAGCTCGCTGGGGCCCGCCTCGCTCTCGCACAGCGCCATGTCGGTCACGTCGACGGTCCAGAGCACGTCGTTCTGACCCTGCTCGACCTCATCGGCGAAGTGACCGAACGGGTCCGGGCCACACAGGTCCCCGCCGCGCTCGCGGAACACGATCTCGATGGGCTCGGCATCCGTGATGTCGCCGGCGACGTGGTACGAGAGCACCACGTCCGAGCCGACCGACAGCCGCTCGTTCGGGGCGATGGGCTGCAGGTCGGTGGCGCGCCACTCCTGGCAGCCGATCCAGGCCCTGACGTCGGAGGCCACCACGCTGAAGGTCAGCAGCGGCTCCTCCCCGGGCTCGTCGACGAGAACCGGGCCTTCGAAGGCGTCGGTGCCCTCGATGCCGAGGTGGTAGCCGACCGTGCCCTCGGAGCCGGCCTGCACGTCGACATCGAAGGAGAGCGCACCCGTGGCGTCCAGCGTGTCCTCGGCGATCAGCTCGGGGAAGTTGCGCACGGGATCGACCTCGAACAGGCGCACCTCGAGCCCGGCGAGCTCCACGTCCTTGCCCCTCCGACTTCCCGCGACGAGCACGTCGAGGGTCTGGGGGCCCGCGTACGCCCGCCCGGCGAGGTTCGAGTCGATGCAGAGCCCGTCGCCTCCAGACGTCCAGGTGACGTCGTAGGTCCCGGATCCACCACACGCCACCAGGAGGGCGGTCAGGCCCCACCACCGAATCATCTGCGGCCTCCATCACCGAGTGTGCACCCGGTGATTGGAGGCTAGCACGCCGATCTGACGCTGGAGGCGGGACTACTTCTTCTTGCCGGAGGAAGCCGGCTTTCCGACGCCGCTGCGGGCGGCGGCGGACACGATGCCGCCCTTGTCTGCCTCGTCGATGAGGCCCGCGTCGACGAAGGCGTCGGCGGTGTCAGCGACGCAGGAGACGTACGCGCCGTGGTTCTTCCAGCTCTCGTCAGCGGGGCAGATCTGGTCGATCGAGCAGCCGTCGACGTCGACGATGGCGCCCTCGGCGGTGTCGGGGCACGCGTCGTCGCCGTCGTCCACGCCGTCCCCGTCGCTGTCGCCGGGGGCGTCGAAGTCGGTCAGGGTGACCGTGCCATCAATGAAGTTCGCCGAGTCGAAGTTGCTGCCGCCGACGATGACGCCGAAGTCGTAGCCCTCGTGGACCTCGATACGGGTCGAGCCGCTGAACGAGCGCGGACCGGTGAAGGTGGCGTTGGCGAAGTCGACGAGGCGAACCCGGGTGCGCCCGCCGGGACCGTCGGCGTAGACCCACAGGTCGGCCTCGACGCGGAACCAGGCGTGGTGGAAGTCGTAGGCCCAGTCGAAGGCGGCCTCGCCGTCGCTGACCGCCTCGACGCTGAAGGTCGTGGTCCGGTGGGTGACGTAGCCCGAGCCGCGGGCGTTGTAGGAGAGCTCGAGGCTCTCGTCGTCCCCGCTGATGGAGGTCGTGCCGCCGGCGATGCCGGAGCTGGACCACGCGTCGGCGGAGTAGGCCTCGGAGTCGAGACCCGCGGCGAGCGCAGTGGCGGGAAGCACGAGGGCAACGGCAAGAGCAAGAAAACGCATCGGGGACCTCCGGTCGGTTGGACGTCCCTGTTCTACGGCAGCCGAGGCGCCGCAGCGATGTCATCCGGTTTCAGCGGAGTCGTCGAAAATGTAGGAGGAAAGCGTTCTCACGGCGAGAACGGATCCCCGTCCGCCCTACATCCCCCACACCACCTCTTCGAAGATCGCCAGCAGGTCGGGCGAGGTGGCTCGGCTGGTGTGGAAGGTCGACAGGACCAGGCTGCCGTCGCCCACGTCGAGGCGCACGATGGCGGGCTCCTTGCCACGGCCCATGCCGAGGTCGACCAGGAGCAGCTCGGTCGCGGTGATGGACGGGTCCTTCTTCGCGTCGACCTCGAGCCCGATGACGGCCTCGTAGGCGATGGACAGCGAGGACGGCACCCGGGTGAGCATCGCGGCGTCCTGGGGGAAGGCGAGCACGGTGCCGTACAGACCGCCCGAGGAGGGGGCCCACACGTGGTCGAACAGGCTGGCCGACCCGCTGGTCGACAGGTCCGAGACGTACAGGGCGCCGCCGTTCTCGATGTAGCGCTCGACCAGGCGGTCGTCGTAGATGCTGCTGTTGACCGCGGCGCATCCGCCAAAGATGAGGTCGTACTGGGCCATTCGCGACGCGGACTGGAGCAGGCTCGCATCCTCCTCGCTCCACTCGAGGCCGATGCCGTCGAGCAGGGCGCCGGTGTCGTCGAAGCCGCCGGGGATGACCGCGATCCGCAGGTCGCCCTGGTCGAGGCAGGTGGGGTCGGGCAGCTCGTGCACGCCGCCGCCGGTGACGTCGACCGTGAGCTCGGCCTTGAGCCGGCCCTTGGTCGCCTGGATGTCCACGGTCGAGCGGGGCAGGTCTTCGATGACGTAGTAGCCGTCGCCATCGGTGGTAGTGGTGCGGGTGGCGTCCACCACGTGGTCCCCGTTGGTGTCGACGCTTGCGACGACGGTCGCGCCGGCGACCCAGCCGCCCTCGGACGGATCGCAGATCCGCCCCTTGATGCCGCCGAGGATGGACTCGCCGACGAGCGGCACCGGGCCGCTGGTGTCCCGAGTGCCGGTCACCTCGGCCCACAGCACGCCCTCCTCGCTGCCCTTCTCCATGAGCGGGTCGAAGGTGAGCTGGACCGGCGCGGTCTCGCCGGGGCCCAGCTGCAGGGGCAGATCGGGGTGGTCGTCCAGGTAGAACGCCTTGCCGACCACCGACAGGTCGTGCACCAGCAGGGGGGCGTTGCCGGCGTTCTCCAGCAGGGCCTCGCGGTCGACCGGGTTGCCGAAGCCCGCCGTGCCGAAGTCGAGCGGGTTCGGGGTGATGATCAGCTGACCCAGGGCCTCGCGGGTGACCAGGGTGACGGCCACGTCCCGGGTGTCCGAGTCCTGCTCCAGCGGCAGGGGCTCGCGCTTCTCGAAGCCGTTGGACAGGTAGTGCACGGTGAACTCGCGCTCCTCACCGGGCTGCAGGCGCTGCTGGGGCTCGTCGAAGGAGAAGCCGAGCTCCGCGGGCATGGAGCTGACGCCTACGTCGACGTTGCCGTTGCCGACGTTGCGGACGGTGAAGCGGCGCGTGGCCGACTCCCCGGGGGCCACCGCGCCGAAGTCGAGCACCTGCGGGCGCACCTCGATCCGCCGGACGATCGGCTCGGGCTCCTTGAACGACCCGACGCCGGTCTCGTTGCACGACACGAGCAGCAGCACGCTGGCCACCGCACAGATCCCTCTTCCCATCCTCACACCTCCCGCGAGGTCAGTCTTCCTGGAACGCAGGATCCTTCAGTGCTTCTGGCGAGAAGATCGGATCACGTGGAGCGACGGGACGAGGAGGAGCGCGGCGACGGCGCCGAGGATGGAGGCGAGCAGCACAGACCGGAGCCCGAGCGCCAGCAGCCACGGCAGGCCGAGCGGCAGGTCGACCAGGAGGAACAAGGACCAGGTGAAGACGAGGATGATCCCGAGGATGGCCACGGAGCGGCGACCGAGCTGCACGAGGCCCACCGTGGCGCCCACGGTGAGGGCGAGCACGGTGATCTCGGTCGCTACCCAGGGCAGCGCGGCGAGCTGTCCGTGGACGATGGCCCCGAGCACGGCGCCAAGGGCCCAGAGCACGGGCTGTGCGACGACGACCAGGGCTCCCCCGGCCATCAGGTAGGCCGTCGGCGGGCCCGGCTCCGGACCCGGCTCCGCCCGGGAGAGCAGGGCGAACGCGACCCAGGCGATGAGCGCGGCGTCGAAGACGCGCAGTCCGAACATGTGCGCCACCCCGGTGGGGCCGGGCATGGTCGTGAGGGCCAGGAAGGTGAACAGCGCGAGGCTGGCCGCCATGAGCCAGACCATCGCCCGGCGCAGGGTGTGCATCGAGATCGGCAGCGCCCAGCCGACCCCGGCGAGCACCACGCCGAGCACGAGTCCGGGGAGCTGGGTCAGCGGCGCCGCCCAGACGCGGACGTCGCCGATGAGCGTCCACACGAGCCCGGCCCGCACGAACACGGCCAGCACCAGCACGACGGTGGCCAGGGCCAGCACCCGCACCGGCCACCCGCTGGTTCGACGATCCACCGCTTCCGACACGGCCCCCCCCGAAAAAGGTGGGGCGAGCCTACCGCGCAGGAGGGCGGCGGGTCAGATCCGCAGCTGCCCCGCCAGGCGATCGCTGTCCGAGTCGATCGCGATGACCTCGATGAACTCGCCGTCGCAGGGCTCGACCAGCATGTCCTGGCAGGTGCTGTCGGGCAGGCTGACCGAGGCTCCAGGTTCGAGCGGGTCCGACGGGCTCACCACGTCGATGGGGCCGCTGCCGTCGCAGGGGCTGACCTGCACCACGCAGATGGAGGTCTCGAGGCGGTTGGTGACGGTGGGGCCCGGCTCCGCGGTGGTGGAGCAGGCGGCGAGGGCGAGGGCGAGCAGGGGAAGGACGAAGCGCATGGGAACCTCCAGGCAGAGCGCGGCTGTGCGGACGGGCGGGCTTGCCGCGTCCGAGGGTCTCGGTGAGTGGGCGTCTGGTCCGCCCGGAAGATCACAGCGCATGGGGCGCCGTGGGTGAGGTCTACGCAGGGGCCGGAGGTTCATTGCAGGAAATCGACGCTGGCTGCAGGGCGGGCGGCCCACGATTCCTCGCCCGCGGAGGGTGGAGCGACTATTCCGAACCCGCAGCTCACGTTGTCGCCGACCTCGCCTGGTGCGCCCGCCCCACGTCCTGGGGCATGACGTCCGCCGTCGGCGCGCGTCTCCGGCCCCCCGTCGAGGCGCATCACCCGGACGCCCCGAGCACTTCGTGCACGTCGAACTCAGTGAAGCCCTCCCCGCCCTGGTCGCGCTGATCGAGGGCCACCTCCTCCGAGAGCGGGTCGAGCCGGTCCGTACGCCGCTCTCGCCCGAAGCCCTGCTCGAACGCCTCGATCTGGCGCTCGGTGAGCAGGGCGTGCCCTTCGGCGACGTCGTCGAGCAGCTCCACGAGGTGCTCGCCGTCACCCCCACCACCGCCAGCGATCACTTCTTCAACCAGCTCTTCGGTGGACGCGACGGCGCGGCCGTGGTCGGCGAGGCGCTGGCGGGCGTGCTCAACAACAGCATGTACACCTACAAGGTCGCCGGTGTGCACGTGCTCATCGAGCTGCTGCTGGTGAAGCGCATGGGCGCGCTCATGGGCTACGACGAGCCGGAGGGCGTGTTCACGCCGGGCGGCTCGCTGTCGAACCTGGCGGGCATGGTGATGGCGCGCAACGAGGCCGTGCCTGACCTGATGGACCGCGGCTCGGACGGTCGTGCCCTGCGGATCTACACCTCGGCCGACAGCCACTACTCCATCCGAAAAGCGGCCAGCATGCTGGGGATCGGGCGGGACAACGTGGTGAAGGTGGCCGTCGACGAGCGTGGGCGCATGGTGCCCGAGGCCCTCACAAAGGCGATCGCCGCGGACCGTGCGGCCGGCCACGTCCCGGTGATGATCAACGCCACCGCAGGCACGACCGTGCTCGGCGCCTTCGACCCGCTGGAGCCCCTGGCCGACCTCGCCCAGCGCGAGGGGATCTGGCTGCACGTGGACGCGGCCTACGGGGGGAGCATGGTGTTCCACCCCGACTTTCGCGCGCACTTCGCCGGCATCTCCCGGGCCGACTCCATCACCTGGGACGCCCACAAGATGATGGGCGTGCCGCTGACGTGCTCGGTGGTCCTGGTGCGGCACAAGGGCCACCTGACGAAGCACTTCAACGAGACCGCCGACTACCTGTTCCAGGACGACACCGACGACCTGAACCCGGGCACGCGCTCGCTGCAGTGCGGCCGCCGCAACGACGTGCTCAAGCTCTGGACCGCCTGGAAGACCCACGGCGACGAGGGCTACCGCCGTCGGGTGCAGGTCCTGCGTGACAACACCCTGTACGCCCGGGAGATCGTCGAGCGGGAGCCCCGGCTGGAGCTGGTGCGCGAGCCCGAGTCGCTCAACCTGTGCTTCAAGGTCGGCGGGGCCCGTGCCGACAAGCTGTGCACCGCCATGAATCGCCGCGGGCGGGCGATGGTCGGCCACGCCTTCGTCGACGGTGAGCCCGTCGTGCGCCTGGTCTTCCTCGATCCGACCCTGCCCCGCGAGCGCATCGACGCCTTCTTCGAGGCCCTGCTGCTGACGGCGGAGGAAGGCGAGCTTCCGGAGGTGTCCCGATGAGCGCGCGCAGAGAACGCCTGGACCTGCTGATCAGCAAGCTCGAAGCTTCGGTATCGTTCGATGACTGCCGCCGGGCACGCTGCCGCGCGGTGGAGTCGGCATTGTCCGAGGCGGTCCTGCCCGGCGCGCCGCTCCTGCCCGCCGATCTGCGCGCCCCCTGCGCCGAGCACTACGCCCGCCACCTGGTGCACCGCGATCCCGAGGGTCGCTTCTCGGTCATCGCCATGGTGTGGGCGCCGGGGCAGGGCACGCCGATCCATGACCACGGCGGGCTGTGGTGCGTCGAGTGCGTGCTGCAGGGCCGCATCGAGGTGCGTGCCTACCGTCCGACCGACGCCGAGGGAGACCGCGCCGACGTCGACTTCCAGTGCGCCGAGGTCATCCGCGCCGAGCTGGGCGAGTCGGGACACCTGATCCCGCCGCTCGACCACCACGTGATCTGCAACCCCTTCGACGAGGTCGCCGTCACCCTGCACGTCTACGGCGGCGATCTCGACTGGTGCCGGGTCTTCGAGCCCCTTCCCGAGGGCGGCTACGTCGCGGTGCGCAAGGAGCTGGCGACCGACTGACGATCAGCGTCGGCGGCGGATCATGCCGAGGATCAGCCCGAGGCCTGCGAGCGCCACACCGGCCGGCGCTCCGGTGCTGGAGCAGCCGGGCGGGTCGGGGATGGTGGCGCCGGTGCCGGGGAACGGGTCCAGGTCAGGCTCGTCCTGGCAGCGGGTGAGGCTGCCCGACAGCAGGGCCTCGGTGTCCATCGCCTCGCCCGCGCCCGCGGTGATGAGCACGTATGGCGCGGGATCGACGTAGAGATCGCCGCGGGGCACGGTGTCCTCGGGGATCGCCTGGGCGGTCAGCTGCAGGGTGTAGTCCCCGGCCGGCAGGTCAGACGCGATGAGGATGCCGTCGAGATCGCGGTAGCCCGTGGTCTCGTCGAGGAAGAGCGGCGCGCGCTCCAGGGTGCGGACCACCGACCCGTCGCTGTCGAGCAGGTCCATGCGCACGCGGACGGCGGAGAAGACGCTCCAGGCCATGGGCACGACGACCAGCTCGCCGGAGATTCCGTTCAGGGCCAGGTTGCGGGTCTGTCCGGGGGCGAGCACGTCGGGCAGGGTGGCAGCGCCGTTGCCGTCGAGCAGGACCCGACCCTCGGCGACGGGCTCGACGTAGGCGGCGCCGTCGCCGGTACAGCGGGCGACCAGCGTGCCCGCGTCCTGGGCGTCACCGGTGATGGCGTACGTGGAGAGTGTGCCTTCTTCCGAGGTGATCGGCGTGCGGGCCAGGGTCCCCGGAGAGCAGGTGGAGCTGACGACCGGGCCGGTCAGGGTGCCCTCGCCGGCGAGCCAGGGCTCGACGACCAGGTGGTAGCGGCCGTCCTCGAGACCCTCGATGGCGAAGTGACCGTCGGCGTCGGTGAGGGCGGAGGCGTAGGGGGTGCGGCGATCGAGGGAGACGGCGAGCACGTGGGCGCCGGACAGCACGGTGCCGTCGTCGGCTTCGACCTGTCCGGTCAGCGCGCCGCCTCCGTCGCCGTACAGCGCGCGGGCACCCGCCCGGTCATCGCAGCCGAGCGTGTGCTGGCCGTTCCAGTTGTAGGTGAACTGAGTGGAGCTCATCACCCCGGTGTGGTCGAGCCCGATCGCGTGGCCCAGCTCGTGGGTGACCACGTCCTGGAGCAGGATGAAGCGTCGGGTCACCGCGTAGTCCACGTCCTGTGGGTCGGACAGAAAACCGTAGTCGCGGTCGTTGATCGCCATGTCAATCTCGACGATGGATCCATCCTCATCGGTCCAGACATGGGTATAGGCGATGGCGTGGAAGTCTTCACCGAGCTCCGCGATGGGGTCCTTCATCGCCGTGACGTAGAAGATGGTGGAGAGCCCATCCTGCTTGATCCGCTTGGGATAGGCGGTCTGATCCTCTGGTTTGAACACGTCGTAGGAGAGGTTCCCGCCGGCGGCGGTGCGCCACTGCTCCAGTGCCGTCCGGGTGGCGTCCAGGGACTCGGACGCGCTGATCCCGGCGCTGTTTCCGGGAATGACGACCAGGCCCAGGTAGGGCGTGTCGTCGGAGCCCGTGGCGAGGCGGAGCGCCACGCCCGCGTCGTCGCGCATCGGCGCGTGGGCCAGCGAGGCGGACGCGGCCAGGAGTATCGGTAGAATGCGGATCATGGGGCCTCCGGCGCGCGACGGGGATGGCCCGCCTCCCCCTGGGGGGAAGCGGGCCGGGCCGCCTGATCGGGGGGCTCAGGCGGCACGAGCAGAGGTCAGTCGCACTCGGGGTAGAGCGCCTCTGCGATCAGCTTGTCGAGCTTGCCGTCGGAGTCGCTGTCCTCGCACAGGTGCTTGCGCACGTCGGCGTCCACCTTGTGCTTGTTGCCGGGGTCGCAGTAGTACTCCTCGGCGGTGGTGGGCTTGCAGACCGAGGTGGCGACCACGTCGATGTCCACGCCGTCCGCGTCGACCAGGGTCCCGGTGCTGTCGAAGCACTTCGGGTACTCGATCCAGTTGACGTGCCAGGGGGAGCTCATCGAGAAGTGCGACACCGCATCGTCGGAGGGCACGCCCCAGTCCTCGAGCTTGTCCTCGATGCGCTTGCCGTCGGTGTCGAGGTCGTAGATGGTGACCTCGAACTCGTGGGTGTCGGTCCACTTGACCCAGATGTCGCGGCAGTCCTCCCAGACCCGGTGGCCGCCTTCCATGTCGACGATCTTGGGGTAGCCGGAGACGGCGTAGGTGTTGAAGTCCTTGCCATCGCCCTTGGTGGAGCCGTAGCCCTTGGTCTTCTTCCACACGAACTCGACCGGGTCGTCGTCGACGTCGTAGCCGGTGGCGCAGACGCGGGTGAGCTCGCACTCGTAGTTGAACTTCTCGAAGGACTCGATCTCGAGGACGGGCGGGTGGTTGAGCAGGACGAGCGCGTCCATCGCGCCGCCGCCGTCACCGACGCACTGGCTGACGAGCTCGGTCTCGGCGGTCTTGCCGGCCTCGACGTTCACGCCCTTGGTGGCGCTGGTGGAGCAGTCCTCGGTCACGTAGTCGCTCGAGGAGGTCTCGTAGTCGGACACGCTGGCGGGGATCTTCTTGAGCGGCGTGGCGACGATGTCGTAGCAGCCGGGCTCCATGGACGCGAAGAGGTCCGCGCCGAGGTGGCGGCTGTCGGGGTCGAAGTAGTCCTCCACCAGCTCGATCTTGCCGGGGAAGATGCCGTCGACGAGGTCGACGAAGAAGGTCTGGTCGTCGAGGCCCTGGCCGGTCAACGTACAGCCGGTCTCGGTGGACTCGGTGATCTCGAAGGCAAAGCCGACCACGTCGGTGTCACCGAAGTAGTCGAGCGACAACATGGCGCCGGTGCCCTGGCCCGCAGAGCAGGCGACGAAGGAGAGCGGCAGGAGAGCGAGAGCGAGCGTGCGATGCATCATGTACCTCAGGTCAACAGGAAAAGTGTCCACTTTTCCGCAGATTGTGGGCGCAGGTGTCCGAACAGGTCGACAACCGACCTGGAGACATCCCGTGAACCGGGCGCAGTTCTAGGGCAACCCTGACGGGCCGGCTCAAGAGATGGCGTTCAAACTTCCTTTCAGGTGACGCCGAGTTCCCCCCCGGCGACGCTCATGGTTTACGTGGAAACGTCATCTTGCTCAACCCTTGCAGCGCATTCTGAAACGCTTTGTGGCTCGGTACGTGAATGACGACGTACTCGTCGTGAGAACAACCCTATTGTTTCGGATTTCGTACCATGTCAGTACCCGGTGTTGTCAGCGTGCAACCGACTGTCATCGCGAGGCGTAGGGGGTCGGAGAACCGGATCGGGGGTCGAGGGGGAGCGGGGAGAGGGGGGAGGACGTGGGTCCGGGGAGGGACGTGGCGCTGCTCGGCACAGAGGCTCAGAGGCACCGAGATCTGCGCAGAGGGGGGTGGGGTGGTTTGAACGTCTGTCTTCAACACGGAGGAGCGGAGGTCCGGAGGTCTGACGGAGGGGAGAGTGGCGGGCCCGTTGGTCAGCCGGATGGCCGGTCGAGAGGGCCTGTGGAGCCTGTTCCTCTCGGGGTCTCGTCCTCTTCTTGATCGCCAGAGACGACGCCCTCGCGACCCGCCCCACCTCCGCGAGTCCTCGAGACCCCCAGCGCCGGAACGCCCTCCTGCGGAGCCACGCATCCCCGCTCCGTCAGAACTCCGGCCCTCAGCTCCTCCGTTGTGAAAGCCGGCCTTCGCCCAACCGACTCCCTCTCTGTGACCCCCTCTGTGCCTCTGCGCCTCTGTGCCGAGAGCTGCCGGCGCGTCGGGCGTGCAGGCGACGAGGACCGCCACGGGTTGACCGAGGCTCCCGTAGAGGCTAAAACCCGTTGAAATCGGCTTTCATTTTCAGGAGGCTCCATGCTTCGCGCCGCCCTCTGGGCGCTCTGCCTCGTCGCCTGCACCGGCGACTCCAGCGATGACACCGATCCCGGCACGGTTCCCGACCGCTACGCCTTCGAGGGCCGCGACGGCGGCAGCTCGGTCGTGCACACGGGCCAGACCCTGCGCCACGTGCTCATCGACGACCTCGCCGACTATGTCGGGGGCTTGACCGCCCAGATCGACGGGGGCCGGGTGCCCCAGGCGGGCGAGGTCACGGCAGACTGCGAGTTCTACCTGGCGTTCGACGCCTCGGTCGGCGGCTCGGTCGAGCACGGCGTCGGGGCGGATCTGCCGATCGTGCAGGCCACCTACGGCGAGATCGGCGACGCGAACCTGTGGGGCAAGCTCGCCGGCAACGACGAGGTGGGGCAGCACGAAGACTGGTCGACCGCGTTCGTCGGCTTCCAGGCGGGGTCGCCGCAGGGGCTGGTGGAGTCCTGGCTCGCCGAGCTCGACGCGCTCGCGGTCGCCCGCGGCAATGGTGAGGTCGGGCAGACGCCGGACGGCGCGCCCATTCGGGAGGTCTACGTCACCGCCGACGGCCGCGACCTGAAGCAGCTGCTCGAGAAGTTCCTCCGGGCCGGGGTCGCGTTCAGCCAGGGCACCGACGACTACCTGGACGACGATCTCGACGGCAAGGGCCTGCTCGCGGATCACACCGCCCTCGAGGAGGGCGAGCCGTACACGGCACTCGAGCATCAGTGGGACGAGGGCTTCGGCTACTTCGGCGCCTCTGCCGACTTCGGCCAGCGGGCGACCGCGGACATCGCCGAGACCCCGTGGCACGACACCGACGGGGACGGCAGCATCGACCTGCTCACCGAGGTGAGCTTCGGGCACAGCGGCAACGCGGCCAAGCGGGACAGCGGCGCGGTCAGCCCCACGACGTTCTCCGACGACGCGTTCTCGGCGTTCGTGGCGGGTCGTGCCCTGCTGGCCGACACGGACGGCGCCCTCGACGAGGACCAGCTCGCCACCCTGCGCGGGCACCGGGACGAGGCGGTCGCTGCGTGGGAGAAGGCGCTCGCTGCCACCGCGGTGCACTACGTCAACGAGGTCCTCGTCGACCAGGGCCACATCGGCACGCCCGACTACGACTTCCACGACCACGCCAAGCACTGGTCGGAGCTCAAGGGCTTCGCGCTGGCCTTCCAGTTCAACCCGCGCTCGCCCATGTCCGACGCCGACTTCGCCCAGCTGCACCAGCTGATCGGCACCGCACCGGTGCTGTCGGACGCCAGCGAGGCGGAGCGGACCCAGCGCATGGACGACCTGCGCGCGGCCCGGGACATCCTGGGCCAGACCTACGACTTCGAGGCGGCCAACCTGGGAGGCGACGATGGGACCGGCGGCTGGTAGGCGGGCGGCGTCCTGGGGACTGCTCGGCGGGCTCGCGGTCCTGGCGGCGGCCCAGCCGCTGGGCTGTGCGACCGAGCCGGCCCCGGAGGACGATCCGCGGGTGGCCGAGGTGCTCGCCGCGGTCGGCCCCGAGGTGGTGCTGCCGGCACTGGCTGCGGTCCACGAGGACGCGGTCGCGGCAGAGCAGGCGATGATCGCCTGGGAAGCGGCGATCGGCACCGAGGACGAGGCGGCCGAGAAGGCGCTCGCGGTGGAGGCGTTCCGCGCCGTGGTGCGCAGCTGGCAGGTGGTCGAGGTGATGCAGATCGGGCCGCTGGCCTCGTCGGCGACGGCCGTGGCGGGCGGCGACGGCCGCGATCGGATCTACTCGTGGCCGCTGACGAACCCGTGCCGGGTGGACCAGGAGACCGGGCGGCAGGCGTACGCGGCCGACGGCTGGGCGGACGCCGCCCTGGTCAACGTGCTGGGCCTGGACGCGCTGGAGCACCTGCTGTTCGCGGGGCCGGACAACGTCTGTCCCGGGCAGGTCGACATCAACGAGGACGGCCTGTGGGACGCGCTGGGTGAGGAGGGCGTGCGGCAGGCGCGCGCCGAGTACGCCGTGGTGCTGACCGGCGCCCTGGTCGCGGACCTGGAGGCCCAGCAGGCTGCGTGGGAGGCGTTTGGTCCCAAGCTCGCGGCGGCGGGGGACGGCAGCCCGTACGAGACGCAGATCGACGGGTTGAACGCCGTGTTCGACGCCCTGTTCTACCTGGAGACCAGGTCGAAGGACCTCAAGCTGGCGGTGCCCCTGGGCCTGCGCGACTGCGCCGAGCCCGTCTGCCCGGAGGAGGTCGAGCACGTGCCCTCGGGCGAGAGCCTGGTGGCGCTGGAGGCCAACCTCGACGGCTTCGAGCAGCTCTTCACCGGCGGCGACGGCCCCGGGCTGGACGACCTGCTGCGCGAGCGGGGCCACACCGACCTCGCCGATCAGGTGCTCGCCGATCTGGACAACGCCCGGTCCGAGCTCGAGGCCCTCGGCGTGCCCGTGGACGCGGGCGTGGTCGACGATCCCGACCAGGCGCTGGCCGCCCACGACGCCATCAAGCAGATCGCCGATGACCTCAAGGGCGACATCGCGACCGTGCTGTCGATGCAGATCCCCGCAGAAGCCGCGGGGGATGCGGACTAGCAGGCGCTCGGCGAGGGCGCGCGCCTACAGCTCCGCCTTGATCCCGATCCAGAACGTCCGCCGTCCGACCGGCCGGGGCCCGAGGGGGCGCAGGGAGGCGACGGCGGTGGAGTTCAGCAGGTTCTGGGCGGTCGTGTAGACCTGCAGCTGGTCGAGGATGCGGACGCGGGCGCTGGCGTGCACCAGGGCGCGGCCGGCGACGTCGGGCTCGGTGAGGTCGCCGGCGGTGTCGAGCTGGCCGCTGACGGCCTCGACGGAGCCGTCCAGGCTGGCCCGGTAGTGGTTGATCCCGATGCGCCCGGTGCCCTGCCAGCGCGGCAGATAAGGCAGCTTGTCCCCCATCTCCACGGAGCCGAACTGGGGGAAGGCGGACTGGAAGGTGGTCAGGAAGGTCGCGTCGGTGAACGTCGCGGTCGCGCCCACGGGCAGGGTGAAGCCGCGGCCCAGATCGACGTCGTGGCTGGCTGCCGCCTCGACGCCCACGACCCGCACCTGTCCCGCGTTGAACTGGTCGCCCACCTGATCGTCGGTGCAGCCGGACGAGAACGTGCACTGGCCGGTGAGGTTGCGGTAGTCGCTGATGAAGCCGGTCAGCTCGCCGCGGGCCGAGCCCTGCTGGGCGCGCACGCCGATCTCGCCGTTCCAGGCGGTCTCGGGCTGGGCGTCCTGGGCACCCTCGGGGGCCACGGGGGAGAAGCCCCGGTAGGCACCGCCGAACACGGCCACGTGCTCGGACGGCTGGTAGCGCAGGCCCAGGCCGGGCAGGGGGTGCACGCGGATCTCGGGCTTGGTGGCGTCGACGATCCAGGTGCGGATGACCTCGGTGCGGAAGCCGGGCTCGACGTGGAAGTCGCCGAGCCCCAGGTCCCAGGCGGTGTGGGCGGCGAAGGCCAGGGCGTGGGCGGTGTCGTCGCGGGTCGTGACCCGGTCGGCGTCGGTCGCGACCAGGGCGCCGTCCTGCATGGCGTAGGTGTCGTAGGTGTGCAGCCGGTGCACGTCGTCGTAGTGCACCCGCAGGCCGACCTCGCCGCGCAGGGTGGGGCCGTCCCCATCCCGGGCGACGAAGCGGGCGAGTCCGCTGACTCCGCTGGCGACGAAGGACCGGTCGTTGTTGCCGATCAGCAGGTTCTCGTCGGGGGTGAGGGAGTCGGCCTGGCCGCGCAGGAGCGCCAGCCACGGGGCGTTCGCGCCGGCGTCGGGGCTGGTGAGGACCTCGTAGGCGTCGGTGCCACCGGCGAACGCGTTGAACTTGCGCCAGTCCCGGTGGAGCTGGTGACGGTAGGCCGTGACCCGCAGCTGCAGCTTGCCCGGGGTCGTGTGCAGGTACGACAGGGTCGCCTGGTTGCGGGTCCACTGCATGCGCGCCTCTGAGGTCGTGAGGTAGCGGCGCCAGGGGTTGTCGTCGTAGTCGTCGGGGTGCAGGCCCAGGTAGGTCGAGCGGGAGTCCTCGTGGGCGAGGCCGAGCTTGACCTCGAGCGCGTCGCGGCGGTCGGCGTCGTTGCGCAGGTAGAGGCGCCCCTTGGCCATCAGCTCGGTGCGGCGGGTGCCGACCGGCCCGCCGTGATCGGCC
>CALATR010000453.1 GCA_937891875.1 uncultured Pseudomonadota bacterium
GCACTGGTCGATCGTCGGATCGCCGTCGCCGAGCCCGGCGAGCGATCTCGGAGAGCGCTCGAGCGCCGTCTTCGGGCCTGGGGCGTGCAGCTGGTGGCGCCGGCCGACGCCGAGGTCGTGCTGGCACCGATGGATGGCGAGGTCGCCACGCACGGCGAGATCGTTCGCATCATCCAGTGGGGGGACCGCCCGGAGGGCCTGTCGATCCGCCGCCCGTTCCGTCGCCTGCCCCTGCTGCGGGTCCTCCGCGCCGGGCTGGGCATCGAGTCCGAGCGCGAGCGCACCGCCCTCTCCCAGGAGGTCAAGATCTCCGGCATGGTGCTCGTCGTCGAGGACAACCTGGTCAACCAGAAGGTCGCCGAGGGGCTGCTGCGCCGCTTCGGCCTGCGGGTCGGCATCGCTGGCGACGGCCACGAGGCGCTCCGCGAGGTGCACCGCGCCGACTACGACCTGGTGCTCATGGACCTGCAGATGCCCGGGATCGGGGGCCTCGAGACGACCCGCATCCTGCGATCGCGGGGCTTTGCCCGCCCGATAGTCGCCATGACCGCCGACGCGCTCCCCGGCGACCGGCGCCGCTGCCTGGAGGCCGGAATGGACGGCCACCTCGCCAAGCCCGTCGATCCCAGCCAGCTCCGCGCGTGCCTGGAGCGCTGGCTCGGCCATACCCGAGCACCGGCCCGGAAGACCGGCTGACGCGTCGGCCCCGAAGCGCGGCCCGCAGTCGCGGTACCGGTGCCGCCCGGCGTGACGAGCGCGGTCCAGGCTTCGAGATTCAGCCCTCCACGCGGTAGACTGGTGGGGAGAGGTCGCGCATCTACCCACGCAGCTACGCCCAGTACACGTTGCTCGAGCGGCTGGCTACCGGCGGCATGTCCGAGGTGGACCTGGCCCGCCGGACCGTGGACGAAGCCGGCTACGTGCGCTTCCTGGTCGTCAAGCGGATCCGCGCGAACCACGTGGACAACGAGAGCTTCGTCCGGATGTTCAAGGACGAGGCCCGCATCACCAGCGAGCTGCGCCACACCAACATCGCCCAGGTCTACGACTTCGGCCGGGTCGGCGACGAGTACTACCTGGCGCTGGAGTACGTGCCCGGCATCGACCTGCGCGGCGTGCTCACGCACCTGCGCACCCGGCGCAAGCGCATGCCCGTGCGCATGGCGCTGAAGGTGGCGAGCGACGTGCTGGACGCCCTGCACTACGCCCACACCCGCACCGACACCATGGGCCGACCGATGGAGGTCGTGCACCGGGACGTGAACCCCCGCAACGTCATGCTCTCGGTGTCCGGCGAGGTGAAGCTCATCGACTTCGGCGTCGCCCGCGCGACCGACCGCCTGGAGCGCACCCAGACCGACCACTTCAAGGGCAAGGTCGCCTACATGGCGCCCGAGCAGGTGCACGGCACGGACGACCTCGACCACCGGGTCGACATCTTCGCGATGGGCCTCACGCTGTATGAGATGCTCACCGGAAAGAGCGCCTTTGCCGGGCTGGATCAGACGCAGATCC